>DUMQ01000137.1 GCA_012839815.1 Bacillota bacterium
GCGCCTCCGTTGAAATTTGGCGCGAGGGCCATGCCAAATTTCAAAAGGCCCCGTCACGCAAGCACCGGCAACCCCGGGACGCGCTGGTAAACCGGCACAAATTAAGGAACCTACACTTAGTCGAGCAGTCCGCTCCGTAATCTCCGGCCGAGAGCTGTTGGGCCGGAGATCAAGGCCGCCTGGCGGGGAGATGCGAGACACCCCGGCCACTGTGCGGCACTGGTAGCGGTTACCTGAGAAAGGTCCGTGTATTTAGGCTACCCCGGGCCTAGCCGACTATCGCCCCAAAGATCATGCCACTGATTGTTGCCATGATAACTACCAGTGAAACATAGACAAATGTCTTTTTAAACCCCAGCACGCTATTTATAACAAGCATGCTTGGAAGGCTAAGCGCGGGTCCGGCAAGAAGGAGCGCCAGCGCCGGCCCCTGGCCCATTCCCGAGCCTAGCAGGCCCTGGATGATAGGTATCTCAGTAAGGGTCGCGAAGTACATGAACGCGCCGACAATAGAGGCAATGAAATTCGCGAGAAGCGAGTTTCCCCCCACTACTGAAGCAATATAGCGCGAAGGTATAAGTCCTCCATCGATCCCCGGGCGCCCCATCAACAGGCCCGCGACCATCACCCCCCCGAATAGAAGGGGTAGTATCTTCTTCGCAAAGTCCCACGTGGAATCCTTCCAGGCAACAAGCTCCCCCGGCTTAAACCAGGCCCTGAGCATGTAAGCAAGAAAGCCAAGAAGCGCCACTACGAGATACCACTTTATCCCGAAGACGAAATTCCAGAGACCCACGGGCTGGGATGGCTTACCCCACGCGGCAAACACCAGGATAAGTACCAGGGTCGCAAAGTACATGGTCGTCTGCCCAAGGCTGCGGCCATTCTCCTCAATCGCCTGTGATGCGGTAGCAAATCCCCTCTGCCTCTCTGTCTCCTCTCCTCTGAAGATGAAAGCCATGAGGAGTCCTATAACTATAGAGAACAACACTGCTCCGATAGCTCTCGCAAGCCCGATCCGCCACCCCAGGACCCGTGCTGTCAATATGATCGCTAAAACGTTAATGGCTGGCCCTGAGTATAGAAACGCCGTTGCCGGGCCGAGGCCTGCTCCTCTCTTGTATATACCCATAAAAAGCGGCAGCACGGTGCATGAGCAGACAGCAAGTATCGCGCCTGATACCGAAGCTACAGCGTATGCCAGCCATTGCTTTGCGCCCCGGCCCAGATACCTCATGACGGACTGCTGCGAGATGAAGTTCTGCATGGCCCCTGCTATGAAGAATGCAGGGACGAGGCAAAACAGCACGTGCTCCCTTGCGTACCCCTGAAGCATGCGAAACGCCTCGAGTATCGCCGTCTGGACTCGCGGGTGATTTAAAGGAGCGAAGTATGCGGCAAGAAATACCCCTAATATCAACGTAAATGTCCTCGGCTCTTTCATAAACCTTCACTCCTCATCGTTCACTGACTCCTCCCCCGGTCCAATGCCCGGTTCGCCGCCGGTGCAGACCAGCGCGCACTCTCTGTCTCCATTCATTCGTTCTACGCATTTCATGAACTGGTAAACACAGGGTGTCCGTAGCCTGTAGATCACGTTGAGCCCCTCTTTTCGCGAGCTCACGACGCCCGCCGCCTTGAGCAGGCTCAAGTGTTTCGAAATCGTAGATTGATCGAATCCCACGCGGCTGACGAGGTCGCAGACACACTTTTCGCCCTCTTCAGCGAGGATCTCAACCAGCCTGAGTCGAGTTTCATGAGCCAGGGCCTTAAAGACGGAAACCTGTCTTGACACTGTATCCCCATGTCCCAATTGAATCACCTCATGGCTATATTACCATATAGCCAAACAGAACGCAAGTATATTTTGGGATATACATCATTATCTGGCCTATCATTACCCCTTCCTGCAACAATGCGAGTATCGCTGCAAGAACCGGAGTTGAACATGGAGACGACTGGTTCCATGCCTATGACGACGGGTACTCTTCGAGTAATTCCTCAACTCGCCTTCTTATCTCATCCCTTACCCGGCGAAACTGCGCCATGATTTCTTCTTCTGTCCCCTTTGCCTTGGCGGGATCTGGTAGTGGCCAATGAATGCGTCTCACATTGGGGGGTGTCACAGGACACCTCTCCTCTGCGTCACCACAAAGAGTCACAACTAGGTCCATCTTCTCGAGGAATTCAATGTCGATGTGATCTGAGGTCTGTCTTGAGATGTCAATCCCCGCCTCCCGCATAACCTCAATAGCCCTGGGATTGAGGCCGGCAGGCTCGATCCCTGCGCTATAAACCTCCCAGTTATTCCCGAACAATGCCCTGGCAAAACCCTCAGCCATCTGACTTCGACATGAGTTACCAGTACAAAGAAACATTACCCTTTTCTTGTCCATGATCCCTTCGCAGTCTCCTATCTCCCAGTGTATCCTTACCGGTCCCACCGCAATCCCTTCGAATTTACGAAAATCTATGCCCCGGATTCCAAGATCGATACCCGCAATTACCCGGTTACCTTATAGACTCAGGAGCAAACCTAATGGAAGGGAACCAGTGCCCTGCCGTGCCGTGCCGTGTCCGGTTTGCAATGGCCGTTATACGTATACCCCGGGCGGGGAGAAGGCTCCGCCCGGGGTATACGTATAACCGGTTTAGTTTGATCAGATCAGCTTCGGACATGATCAGCCTGGAGCATCACTTGTGTCACGCCCGGTCTATGCAAACAATCCAATGATCCAGTTGTGCAGGCTGATGATAAGCGGCGCGAGGACCAGTGATACCACCGTCATGAGCTTCAGGAGAATGTTCATAGCGGGACCCGCCGTGTCCTTAAACGGGTCGCCCACCGTGTCGCCTATGACGGCGGCCGCATGCACAGGGGTCCCTTTGCCACCCAGGTTACCCGCCTCGATGAATTTCTTGGCGTTATCCCAGGCACCTCCAGCGTTGGCGAGCTGCAGGGCAAGCGGCACGCCCGTGGCGAGGGCACCCGCAAGGAGCCCGCCGAGAGCCTCCTTACCGAGGATCGCGCCCGCGGCAACGGGGATGATGACGGCCAGCAGGCCGGGCACCACCATTTCCTTAAGAGCGCCGCGCGTGGTTATATCTACGCACCTCGCATACTCCGCCCTGGCCTTGCCCTCCATTAAGCCCTTGATCTCCCTGAACTGGCGCCTGACCTCCTCGACCACGCCAAACGCGGCGCGCCCGACGGCCTCCATGGCGCCTGCTGCGAAGACGTAGGGCACCATGGCCCCTATAAAGAGCCCTGCCACAACCCTGGCATCGAGCAGGTCCATAACAGTGAGCTGAGTAGCATGTATATAAGCGAAGAAGAGTGCGAGGGCCGTCAATGCCGCCGAGCCTATGGCAAAGCCCTTGGCGATTGCAGCGGTCGTGTTACCTGCGGCATCGAGGGAATCAGTGATCTTGCGGACATTCGCCGGGAGATGCGCCATCTCGGCAATGCCGCCGGCGTTATCCGAAATCGGACCGTAGGCATCAACAGATACCGTCATACCAGCTATGGCCAGCATTCCTATGGCGGCTATCGCGATACCGTAAAAGCCAGCAAGGTGGAAGGCTATCAGGATCGATATCGCGATGAGGAGGAGCGGGATCACAACGCTCCGCATACTGAGGGCCATGCCGCTGATGATATTCGTCGCGGCACCTGTCTTACACGTGGTCGCAAGCGCCTCGACGCGCCTCCCCGACGTGTAGATTTCGGCGATGAGGCCTGTAACGACACCCGAGATGAGGCCTGACACCATGGCGTAGAACACGTTGAGGTTTCCATAGTAATATTTGCTGAGGATGAATCCACCTATCGCCATAAAAATCGCGCTGAAATAGGTACCCATCCTGAGGGCCCCGCCAGCATCGCCCTTGTCGCCGCTCCTGACGAAGAAGGTGCCGAGAAGCGACGCGATCACGCCGACGCCTGCGAGCAGGAGGGCGAATAATATGCCCTTGATCTTGGCCTCAGGGGTTGTAAATACCGCAGCTGCGATGACCATGGCCGATACGATCGACCCGACATACGACTCATACAGGTCCGCGCCCATGCCTGCCACGTCACCCACATTGTCGCCGACTAGGTCCGCGATGACTGCGGGATTTCGCGGGTCATCCTCGGGGATGTTGGACTCGACCTTGCCGACCAGATCGGCGCCTACATCAGCCGCCTTGGTGTAGATACCACCACCGACCCTTGCAAAGAGGGCTACAAAGCTGGCACCCATGCTGAAGCCGGCGATGATGTCCGTGGCTCTAACGGCGTCTGACACGCTCGAAAAGATGATATAAAGAAGGGAAAGGGCGAATAACCCTATGCTTACCACCGACATGCCCATTACGGCCCCACCAGGGAATGCCACGGCCAGCGCCTGGCCAAAACCCTTCGTGGCAGCCTGGGCTGTGCGCGTGTTGGCCCGCGTAGAAATCTGCATGCCGATAAAGCCCGCCGAGATCGAACAAACAGCCCCGACTATGAATGCAATAGCCGTGTAGACGCTAATACCAGCGGCGAGAATGATCGCCACTATAATGAGAATGGTACCTATAACACTATACTCGCGTCTTAGGAAGGCCATGGCCCCCTCATGTATCGCCTCTGAAATTTCTACCATTCTGGGGTTTCCGGGATCCTTCTTCAGCACGCTATTTGCAAGATATGCAACAAATAACAGGCCAATCGCGCCTGCAAGCGTTGACCACAAGGCAAGTGACATGCTCCCACTCCCCACCTTTATTCTACTATTCTACATGGCCTTATTCTGTTTTTAACGTGTTTTAGATACGTACTCTGTTTCTTGGATACCTACTCTTGAATTTTAAATACTACTTTACATGCGGTTTTGTTCGTGGGGCCGGCCTAGGCCACCGCCGCTAGCCCAGGCTCACCACGCTCAGTACTATGGACGACAACAGGAAGAAAACCGCAGCGATGGTCGTGACCTTGTTGAGCAGGTCATCCCATCCCTTGTTCTTCGCAAAAAACAGCTGAGCCCCGCCGCCTATAGATCCCAGTCCCTCGCCCTTGCTCGACTGGAGGACAACCGCGGCAATGAGCACGAACGATACCAGAAACTGAAAGATTATAAGGGCCGTCCTCACCAGCAGCACACCTCCCCCCGGATACAGATACCACGCCACCAACCTTCACCTCGGGCTCCTACTATTCCCGCTAGTTCGAGCCAACCAAGGTTGATTTTATCACATCCATAGGGGGCCCGCAAGTGCCCGACTCGATCCAGGCTCAATGGAGGGCGCCGGTGCCCGGATAGCGGCCCCCGACCCCATATCCTCTACCTTCGCAGGTTGCGAAATGCCGTCTTGCCGGCGTACTGGGCCACATCCCCCAGCATGTCCTCGATCCTGAGGAGCTCATTGTACTTCGCCACGCGATCGGTCCGCGACGGCGCGCCCGTCTTGATCTGGCCTGCGTTGGTACCCACTACGATATGAGTTATGGTCGTATCCTCGGTCTCGCCGGACCTGTGGGAGACGACGGCGGTGTAGCCAGCCCGTTTGGCCATCTCTATAGCCTCGAGAGTCTCCGTCAACGTACCGATCTGATTCACCTTGATGAGAACCGAGTTGGCAACGCCCATCTCGATTCCCCTGGCTATCCTCTCGGTGTTGGTCACGAAGAGGTCATCCCCGACGAGCTGGACCCTCTTTCCTATACGGTCGGTCAACTTCTTCCAGCCGTCCCACTCATCCTCGGCAAGGGCATCCTCTATGGACACGATGGGATACTTATTGACGAGGTCCTCGTAAAAGTCGACCATCTCATCGACTGTCCTCCTGACGCCCTCGCCCGCAAACTCATATTTCCCATCCTTGAGGAACTCGCTGCTGGCAGGGTCAAGCGCAATGAAGATGTCCTCTCCAGGCCTGTACCCCGCCTTCTCAATCGCCTCCAGGATAACGGCTATCGCCTCCTCGTTCGACTTCAGGTCGGGTGCGATCCCGCCCTCATCGCCGACCGCCGTGCTCATGCCGCGCTTCTTGACGACGCTCCTGAGGGTGTGAAATACCTCGGCACCCATCCTGAGTGCCTCTGCAAAGGAGTCGGCCCCCGCCGGGACGATCATGAATTCCTGGATATCGACGTTATTGTCCGCGTGCTTCCCGCCGTTCAGAATGTTCATCATGGGAACGGGCAGGACCCTGGCATTTGTGCCGCCGATGTAGCGATACAGCGGGAGTCCCAGGGATTCGGCGGACGCCTTTGCACATGCGAGGGAGACTCCTAGAATGGCATTGGCCCCGAGCTTCCCCTTGTTCGGCGTGCCGTCAAGCTCTATCATCGTGCGGTCGATCAGGACCTGGTCGGTGGCATCCATGCCGACGAGCTCGCTAGCTATCGTCTCGTTCACATTCTCGACGGCCTTGAGCACGCCCTTCCCCAGGTACCTCTTCTCGTCCTTATCGCGAAGCTCCACAGCTTCATAGGCCCCGGTCGACGCGCCAGACGGGACAGCTGCCCGCCCCACACTGCCATCGGCCAGGGTCACCTCGACCTCGATGGTGGGGTTCCCCCGGGAATCAAGGATCTCCCGGGCGTAGATGTCCTCAATAATCGTCATATGTGCATATCTCTCCTTTCGATATTGAGATAACCCCTCAACCTTGCGATAACCTCAAATTAACCTCGAGGCCCTCACTCGACCCCGCCCGCCGCGCCCTGGCAAATCTTATAGAACGTCTCGGCATCCAGGCTCGCGCCGCCTACAAGGGCCCCGTCGATCTCCGGCTGCTCGAGAAACTCTGCGACGTTTTGAGGCTTAACGCTCCCGCCGTACTGTATCCGTATCTCCTGGGCGATGCGCTCGTTAAAGACCTCTGCAAGCGTTTGGCGGATCAGCCTCGCGACCTTGTTGGCGTCCTCGCCCGTAGCGGCCCGGCCCGTGCCGATCGCCCAGATGGGCTCGTAGGCGACCACGATGTCTGCCGCGCCCGTCGTCTTGACCCCTTCCATGGCACCGACGACCTGGCGCCGGATAAGCTCCTCGGTCTTGCCGGCCTCTCGCTCCTCTATGCTCTCACCGACGCACACGATGGGTATGAGGCCATTCACCATGGCCGATTTGATCTTCCTGTTCACGTCCTTGTCGGTCTCCCCGAAATACTTGCGCCTCTCCGAATGCCCTATAATCACGTAGGAGCATCCAAGGCTCTTCAGCATGGTGGGTGAAACCTCGCCGGTAAACGCCCCCTCTTCCTCCCAGAAGAGGTTCTGGGCACCCAGCTCGATGTTGCTTCCCCTGAGGGCCTCCTTTACGGGGTAGAGCGCCGTGAATGGCGGACATACAAGGATATCTATGTCCCGCATCTCAGCGACAAGACCCTTCAATTCCTCAACCAGAGCCAGGGCTTCCGGAACGGTCTTATACATCTTCCAGTTCCCGGCTATTATTCGCCTTCGCGCCACCACATGGCACCTCCTGATCCTTCGCTACCTGTCTTTACTTATCTTTTAAAACTGCCACGCCGGGGAGGACTTTGCCCTCCAGGAACTCCAGCGAAGCCCCGCCGCCCGTGGAAACGTGCGTCATCTTGTCGGCAAAGCCCATCTGCTCGATGGCCGCAGCCGAGTCGCCGCCGCCCACGATCGTTGTGGCTCCGGATTCCGCAAGAGCAGCCGCTATCCCACGCGTGCCCTTGGCGAACCTCTCCATTTCGAATACACCCATAGGGCCGTTCCAGACTATCGTGCGCGCACCTTTAATCGCGCCTTTGAATGCCTCAAGGGTCTTTGGCCCTATGTCAACGCCCTGCCAATCTGGTGGTATTTCGTCCACCGATACGACCTTGGCCTCAGCATCTGGGGCGAAGCGGTCCGCCACAACCACGTCCACCGGCAGGAGGAAGGTCACGCCTCTGACCCTTGCCTTATCTATGAGCCCGCGGGCGAGATCGAGCTTGTCTGCCTCGAGCAGGGACTGGCCGATCTCCTTACCCTGCGCCTTCAGGAACGTATAGGCCATACCTCCGCCGACGATCAACGTATCAACCTTTGTCAGGAGGTTCTCGATCACGCCAATCTTATCTGAAACCTTGGCCCCGCCAAGTATGGCCACAAACGGCCGGTCGGGGTTTGCCAGGGCTTTACCCATGATCTCGATCTCCTTTTGCATAAGGAAGCCAGCGACCGCCGGCAGGAACTTGGCGACGCCCGCGGTGGAAGCATGGGCCCTGTGCGCCGTGCCAAAGGCATCGTTTACATATATATCAGCGAGTTCGGCCAGGGACTTTGCAAAGCCCTCGTCGTTCGCCTCTTCCTGTTTATAGAACCTGACGTTCTCCAGCAGCACCACGTCGCCGGGCTTCATCTTTGAGATCGCGGCCTTTGGCAGTTCGCCTATGCAATCATCCACCTTGGTCACGGGCTTCCCCAGGAGCTGGGAGAGCCTCTCTGCCACGGGATCCATGCGAAACTCGTCGACCGGCTTGCCCTTCGGCCGGCCAAGATGGGAAACGAGGATCACCTTGGCACCCTGGTCGATAAGATACTTTATCGTCGGCAGGGTTGCAGCGATTCGCCTGTCGTCGGTGATCTCGCGTTTTTCATTCATCGGGACGTTGAAATCAACCCTCACCAGGACGCGCTTACCTGCAAGATCCACGTCCTTTATGGTCGCCTTAGCCATCGTTGTCCCTCCCGTTCTTAAGTTCCTAGTTTTAGCTATCTGCTTAAATTATCATGCCAATAAGCCGGGTGGGACGTTAACGGGGGACAGGAACCCACCCGGCCTGGGGATGATATCACATTATAGCCCCTTGCTCGCGATATAAGTGACGAGGTCGACGACGCGGTTGGAGTAGCCCCACTCGTTGTCGTACCAGGCGATGACCTTTACGAGGTTCCCCTCGATGACCATCGTGGAAAGCGCGTCGACGATCGAGGAGCGCGGGTCGTCGTTGAAGTCCTTGGAGACGAGAGGTTCCTCCGTGTAGCCGAGAATGCCCTTGAGCTCTCCCTCGGCCGCCGCCTTCAACACCGCGTTGACCTCCTCGACGCTTGTGGATTTCTCGGTCTCAACAACCAGGTCCACAACAGACACGTTGGGGGTTGGTACGCGCATGGCAAAGCCATTCAGCTTGCCCTTCAGCTCAGGCAGGACCAGACCCACAGCCTTCGCCGCGCCGGTAGTGGTCGGGATGATGGACATGGCGCCGGCACGCGCCCTCCTCAGGTCCTTGTGAACCAGGTCGAGAATCCTCTGGTCGTTGGTGTAGGAGTGGACCGTTGTCATGAGGCCCTTCTTGATGACGAACTTCTCGTGGAGGACCTTTGCTACGGGCGCAAGGCAGTTCGTGGTGCACGAGGCGTTCGAGACCACGTGGTGTTTCGCCGGGTCATAAGTCTTCTCATTTACACCCATGACAAAGGTGGCGTCCTCGTTCTTGGCAGGCGCGGTTATAACAACCTTCTTCGCGCCAGCCTTAATGTGGGCGGCCGCCTTTGTAGCATCCGTGAATATGCCCGTCGATTCGATGACGATATCGACGCCCAGGTCCTTCCAGGGCAGGTTGGCAGGATCCTTTTCGGCCAGGATCTTTACGCTCTTCCCGTTGACGACGATGGAATCGTCTTTGGCCTCGACCTGCGCATCAAGCGTCCCGTGAACCGAGTCATACTTGAGAAGGTGCGCGTTGGTCCTGGCATCTGCAAGGTCGTTTGCAGCCACTATATCGATGTTGGGGTTCTTCATGGCCGCCCGGAAAACTATCCTTCCTATCCTCCCGAAACCGTTAATACCGACTCTCACAGCCATTCTTATCTCCTCCCTTTACCTTTAATTTCCGCATGAATTCCCCAGTCTGAGATTCTGGTATATGCTCCATTATCGGGTCCGGGATCATGGGATCCGGACCCTGTTGGGGACGTTTACCCGGGTTTACGGTCGCCTTGAAATCTCTACGCTTGTCTTAAAATCTCCAGGACCTTCCTGGCCGTTCCCTCATCGCAAACAAGGCCTTCCCGAGGCCGGTTGGCCATAACGGCGATAATTGCCTCTGCCTTGCTTGCACCTGCTGCCACGGCAATAACCTCCTTGCCAGCCATGTCCTCGGGCCTCAACCCCATGCTTGGCGTGAGATGGACGATCTCGCCAGACCTGTTGAAGTAGTAGCCAAAGGTTTCACCAACGGCGCGGCCGGATCGCAAGATCTCCATCTCCTCCCGGCTCAGGTTACGCCGGCGCGCCATTTCCTCTATTGTGCCAACGCCGTGCATTACGATCCTGGCCTTCTTGATCATATCCATGATCTCGCGGATTCGCGGATCATCGGCGATCATGGACATGGTCTCGGCGGGCAGGTCGTCGGGGACGTTCAAGAGCCTATATACGCCCCCCATCCGCTTGGCCATGGTAGCAGCAATGGTATCTGCCTGTTTCTCCACGTCCTCGCCAAGCCCGCCTCGAGCCGGCACGACCGTTACGTCATGTCTGGACCAGGATGCAGGCACGGCCTCGGCGACCGCGGCCATCGTCGTGCCGCCCCCGACCGCGATGATGTCGCCATCGCGCACGATATCCCGCAGGAGCCTGGCAGCAGCCCTGCCGACCTCCTTCTTTACAGTGGGATCCTCATCCGCATCCCCTGGCACGACGATCACCCTTGCCAACCCGAGCGCCCGCGCAAGCTCACCCTCCAGATGAGCAAACCCCCGCAACAACCGGACATAATCCCCAAGTTTCCAGAGGATATCCTCCCCTTCCCTGGTCACCTTTACGCCTGTGACGTCCACCGCCAGCAGGCCTCGATCCTTGAGGAAATCGATCTCATTGCGGATCATGCGCTCAGGAGCCCTCAACCGGCTGGCAAGCACTCGCCTCCCGACAGGCTGAGAAAAATAGACATGGCGCAAGATCGCATACCGCCGTTCGATTACCTCCCCAAACTCCGGAGCGATCTTTTGCTGCAGGGCGATTAAATTTTCCACCAGTAAGGCCTCCAAGTATTCACACCGGGTCTGGTAACAGCTGGATATTGGGACGCACGACGTCCCAGAGCCTCTACCATCGTCCCACTATGCGTGCAAGATAGTCTTCTATCATCGCCCATAGTGTATTCTCCGGAGAACTAAAAAATCCTCCCCTTTCGTTAAAAATTATGTTCTATAATGTATACATGTATACGCTACGTATACGCGCTAATGCTTGATATACAATCGATTGTTTAATACAGGCTGACTCAGTAGCGTCGCCGCCTGGCTGAAGAGGGGATCATGAGTTCTTCCCGGTACTTCGCGACAGTCCGCCTTGAGATGATCACCCCTCGCTCCCTGAGCAAACTGGTAATTGCCTGGTCGCTCAAGGGTTTTCGCTGGTCCTCGTTCTTGATAATCTCCGCGATAAAGCGCTTGACGCTTTCCGAAGATGTCTCGCTCCCGCTGCTCGTCGAGACGCCGCTCGAGAAGAAAAAGCGAAATTCGACCGTCCCCTGTGGAGTCTGGACATACTTGCCCGCCGTTGCGCGGCTGACGGTTGACTCGTGCACCCCGATAGCCTCGGCCACATCCTTTAATGTCAGGGGTTTTAGATACCTCGCGCCCTTGTCAAGAAAATCTCGCTGAAACCGGACAATGCATTCAGTGATCTTGTAGAGTGTGATCCTGCGCTGCTCTATGCTCTTGATAAGCCATAGTGCCGCATTCAGCCTGGACTTGAGGAAATTGAGCGTGGAGGACTCGATATTCTCCGTCTCGCGCAGCATGCGCCGGTATTCCGGGTTTATTCTAAGACGCGGGGCGCCCGCGTCGTTTATGATTATCGCGTAGTTGATCTCCCCGCTCTTCTCGTTCTTTCCAGTCCGCTCTATGATGACATCCGGGGTTATGTAGCCCGGGTCACCGCTGGACTTCCAAAACTGGCGACCGGGTTTCGGATCAAGGGTCCTTATTATGTCGCATAGCCGCTGGACATCCTCGACGCTTATGCCGAGGGTCACGGCGATCTTCGGGAGCTTGCCGCCAGCCACGTCCCCAAGATGATCTCTGATTATCGCCTTCGCGAGCTCGCGATCCGCGGGCGGGATATCAAGGGAGTCCAGCTGGACCGTAAGGCATTCTGTAAGGTCACGGGAACCAACCCCGGCAGGCTCAAAAGTCTGGATCAGTTTAAGGACCCTTTCTACGTCCTCAACCCCGCACCCGGCTATAGATGCAACCTCGCCCAGAGGCATGCGCAGGTACCCGTCCTCATCTATACAGCCAATGATGATTTCGCCGATTTCCTCATCTCCCTGGCACGGGGAATTCAGGTGAAGTTGAAAGAGTAGTACATCGCGTAAGGATTGCTCCGTCCTGATATAGGCTTCATATGAAGCTGTCTCAGAGGCATCCAGGTAAGGTCCATCACGACGGGGGACGTAGCCGAGGTCGCTCCCATCGTCGAAGTATTCATACCACTCGGGGTCTGGCTCCCCCTCCCCGGCACCGGTGTCCGCATCCGCGTCTCCATCCCATAATTCGAGTAGAGGATTGTCGCAAAGTTGTTCCTCGATATATTCCTGGAGTTCGAGGATGGGCAACTGCAGCACGGTAATAGCCTGCCTGAGCTCAGGCGTCATGACAAGCTTCTGGACCTGTCGCAAGCTCAGATCATATCCCATCTGCATATCCGGATAACTCCCCGCACGCTCCCGCAATATCTACATCTCCAATGTATTACCCGGTGTATTATATTCTATC
Source organism: Bacillota bacterium (assembly GCA_012839815.1). Lineage (GTDB taxonomy): Bacteria > Bacillota > SHA-98 > Ch115 > JABLXJ01 > JABLXL01. The sequence goes on from DUMQ01000137.1 coordinate 12,710, forward strand.
CGGGGTCACTATTTCCTTTTCCTTCTCCCTTTCCCTTTATCCTTCTCCACGTATTCCTGCTCCCCCGGCCTCGCAAATGCCCCGAGCAAGCCTCATTATCCTCCGCATCCGATGGTTCACCGCTGACTTGCTTGCCGGGGGCTTGAGCAGCTTCCCCAGTTCCTGGAGGGTCAAATCAGGATTTGCCATCCGCACCTCCGCAATCGCTCTGAGCGCCGGAGGAAGGTTTGATATACCAATAGCCCGGTCGAGCAGGTCGATTGCTCTTACCTGCTCCATCGCCGTCTTGGCTGTCCTCGCCAGGTTGGCCGTCTCGAAATTTACAATGCGGTTGACCCTGTTTCGCAAACTCTTTACTATCCTGAGGTTTTCAAGGTCAAGCAGGGCCATGTTTGCCCCCATCACACGAAGCGCCTGGGCTACACCCTCCCCATCCCTGGAGTAAACCACATATTTACCCTTGTGCCTGGCGATCCTGGCATCAATCGAAAAGGAGGAGAAGAGCCGGCGGACGTCTTCCGCGAAGGTCAAGGTATCCACGGTCAGCTCCAGGGCGTATGCCTTTTCAGGATCGGAGACGTACCCGCGCACGAGAAATAGAGCCCTCAGGTATGCCCGGGAGCAGCAGCCTGATTCCAGGATGCGTGATGGTATTCTATCTATCTTACGCCCATCACGGGTGATCAGCCCGCTCCCGACCGCGGCGTCGCGGATCGTCCTGGTAAGGGGGACCCTGAGAATGTAGATAGTATCCCTCTTGGGCCTGGGCCATCTCTGGACAATCACCTCCGCGCTCGCGCCGAGCACCCTCTTTAAAGTTGAAAAAACCCTCCGGGCTATCGCCGCGTCCCGGATGGAAAGTCGCAGGGCCGGCTCGCCCTCGCTGGCGGATGTGACGCTCGCACCAGCTGCAATAAAGGCCATCAGCTCTGCCAGCTGGCAGCATTCCTTCGGATTCGCAGTTCGCGCAAGTTCGCTTGTGGTTCGCAGGAAGAAAAGCACGCGCCTACCTCTCCTTACCCTCATCTCACCCTATTTTCCCAGCATCTATCCGAGTACTACCTGAGCTATTCCTCACACCCCATTTTATCATACTTAGTTCGAACGTGTAATAGCCTCATACCGCCAGGTCCTGGCTTGTGTGGTATTTCATAGCATAGCAACCCCACCTGAAAAATGGCAGCGTATCTTCAATCAGGACGACCCTCCTGTCGATTCCTTGCTCCTGAGGGAAGATATCCATTCTATGCAGCCCATATGCGTCCCTGACATTTGTTATAGCCTCCGATATAATGGATGACAGCCATCGCAAAACGGTGGCAAGATAGGGCCGCCTTTTCCCCTTGACCAGCGTGCCTGTCAAGGCATCGCCCGGGCCCGGGATTTCGGATCCGGGGTTTCAGATTGTAACCCCGAACGCTGGAACCCGGCCCGAGATAGAACCGAGGAAGGAGCGTTGGTAGTGTGTTTCGATCAAAAGGAACGGCCCACATTGCCATCATGCTGACCGTAATCATAATATCCGCGTTAGCAATTGTCGCGGAACCTGTCGCACCAGGCCAAAAGGCGTATGCAGCTCTTGAGGCAAGCCAATCGCGGGGCGGCGACCCGAATAGCGGGTGGGCCTATCTGTGGCTCATAGCCCAGCTGATTCACGCCGAAGCAGCTAATGAACCCTACGCCGGTAAGGTTGCCGTAGGGGCCGTGGTCCTTAACAGGGTTGCAAGCCCTAACTTTCCCAATACAGTGCCTGGTGTAATATACGAACCGTATGCGTTCACCCCCGTATATGACGGCCGCATAAATCTCCCTCCTGATAGCGAATCCCTCCGCGCAGCGCAGGATGCCCTACGGGGCTGGGACCCATCCTACGGGGCACTTTACTTCTACAATCCTGCGAAGTCTACGTCCTGGTGGGTATTCACCAGGCCGATTACAACGCAAATAGGGAACCACGTCTTCGCCAGGTGAGTTAGATCGCCTGTGCGCCTGTACAAGGTTGAAGAGGGGGAAAGGCGAGTCATCGGGGTCGCAATTGTGCGGCCCTTTTTTATCAGGCCTTCCCTGTCATATCTTCCGGGAAGGCCCGAATACACTTTATAAGGATAACCTGCGGGGCGGTGGCATTAAACACGCGGGGGGCATTAACACATGGTCAATCTAATATGGTTCTTGCTTATTGCAACCGGCGTTGTTACAGGCGCTCTATCGGGCAGGAACGAAGCAGTCACTCGCGCGGCCCTGTCGGGGGCCCAGGACGCGGTAGCCCTGGTTTTCGGCCTGATCGGCGTGATCACCATGTGGTCGGGCGTTATGAGGATCGCGGAGGAAGCGGGCCTCACGGAGATGATCGGCCGATTCGTGAAGCCTGTGGCGGCTCGCATCTTCCCGGGTGTCCCACAGGATCACCCCGCTATGACAGCTATAGTCATGAATATCATTGCCAACATCCTTGGCATGGGCAATGCTGCTACGCCCCTGGGGTTAAAGGCCATGGAGGAGATGCAGAAGCTCAATAAGAAAAAAGATGAGGCTTCGGATGCGATGTGTACCTTCCTTGCCCTCAATCTCTCCGTGGTAGTCCTGGTCCCGACGACCGTCATAGCCCTTAGGGCCCAGCACGGCTCGACTAACCCCTCCGAGACGGTAGGGCCGACTATCTTCCTTACGATGTGCTGTATGGTCTTGACCCTCGTCGCCGACAGGGTGATGCGGGGGCTATCTTCCTCCGGACGTCGGCGCCGGAGATGAGCGGGGTAAGAAGCCATGCTTATGAGCGTCATAAAAATCCTCTCAAACGCTTCAATTCCTTTTATGATCCTGGTCATATGCCTCATCGGCTACGTGCGCGGGGTCAAGATATACGATGCCTTCATTGATGGTGCCAAGGAGGGACTCGCCACGGCCGTAAGGATCCTCCCGTTTCTGGTTGCCATGTTCGTAGCTATAGGAATATTCCGGGCATCGGGGGCGATGAGTCTCTTTACCGGCCTGCTTTCGCCAATAGCCCGGCTCCTGGGTATATCCAGGGATCTCCTCCCCCTCGCCATAATACGGCCCCTGTCGGGGACCGGTTCCCTGGAGGTCTTGTCGGACATTCTCAAGGTTCATGGGCCCGATTCACTTACGGGACGGATGGCATCAGTAATGCAAGCGAGCTGCGAGACGACCTTCTACGTCCTCACGGTGTACTTCGGCGCCGTGGGCATAAAGAAGATCCGCCACACCCTCCTTATCGGGTTGATGGCGGATATCCTGGCATTCGCCGGCGCCGTCCTCATCTGCCGCGCGGTATTCGCCGCCCCCTAACCGTTCAATACCTTTATTATTGCCCGGGCGAGCTTTCCCGGATCGTGCCGGGCAAAATCCGTCTCACAGATAAAGTCCCCCTTTACCACCTTAAGCCCTAACCTTTCGATGTCTTCAATATCGGCCACAACCTGCTGCGCCCCTTCCTTCCGGTATCTCTCGAGCAGGTGCTCCGGCACGGAACCGCAGTTGACGAGGACATAGTCGATTACGCCCCATCCGACGTGCCCCAGGATAGCCCTGACGTGATCGGCCGCGGTGAACCCGTCCGTCTCCCCAGGCTGGGTCATAACATTACACACATATACCTTAATTGCACGGGTCCTCCTGATCTCATCGGTGATCCCCTTCACAAGGAGGTTTGGCAGCACGCTCGTAAAGAGACTCCCGGGGCCCAGCACGATGATATCGGCGTTTCTTATCGCCTCGATCGCCTCGCCAACCGGCTCCACATGCTCGGGCTTGATGAATACGCGACGTATCCTGGTCTTGCTCTTTGATATGTTACTCTCGCCATAAACCGTTGTCCCGTCTTCAAGCTCGGCGTGCAAGGATACATCCTCCAGCGTCGAAGGGAGCACCTGCCCCCTTACGGCAAGGATCTTGCTAGATTCCTTGATCGCCCGTTCAAAATCGCCGGCTATTTCCGACATCGTCGCGATAAACAGATTTCCAAAGCTGTGACCAACCAGCTCCGGGGGATCATCGCCCTTGAATCTATACTGAAAAAGCTTCTGCATCAAAGGTTCTGCGTCGGCAAGCGCCACAAGGCAGTTGCGAATGTCGCCAGGCGGCAAAACGCCCATTTCGCGCCTGAGCTTTCCGGAGCTCCCCCCGTCATCCGCGACTGTGACGATAGCAGTGATATTACTGGTGAACCCCTTGATCCCCCTGAGCAATGTCGATAGGCCCGTGCCGCCGCCGATGGCCACGATTTTTGGGCCGCGCCTCAGCTGGCGCCTCTCATGAACTATGCTGACTACCTTGCCATTATCATCGCCCTCGGGGAGCAACGCAGATGTCACGGATCTCATGACCTGGCGAAATCCGAAGGTAATAGCCGCAATGCCGGCCCCGATCGCAATGATGCTCCACGGCAAAGGATTGTCTACATTGCGGAGTTCCCGGCCCAGCGCGCCCAGGAATCCCTGGTTTACCCGGTTCATAAGCATGGAAAAGCCAAGGGCGACAAGAATCACCCCCGCAATAAATATCAAGAGCCATCGTTTAACCCTCATGCCGGGATATAGCCACTTTAAGGCATTCACACCTGTCTCAGCTCCCCCCGGTCTTTCTCCGGATCCCTTTGAACCCTTTCATCGCCTTGAACCCTTTCCAGTCCACGATCCCTGTCTCTATGTTCAACAGAAACCCGAAATCCTCGACTCCTGAGGAATTCAGCCAGCTTATTGGCGATGGCAACCGACCGGTGCCTTCCCCCTGTGCACCCTATGCCGATAACGAGCTGGGCCTTCCCTTCCTTAATATAATAAGGGATCAGGAAGGAAATCATATCGAATAGCTTCTCCAGGAACCGTCGCGTCACGGGCCACCGTAATACATATTCCCTTACAGGTTCATCATCGCCGGTCAGGGGGCGGAGTTCCTCGACATAATGGGGATTGGGCAAGAACCGGACGTCAAACATGAGATCGGCATCCAGGGGAACGCCATGCTTAAATCCAAACGAGACGATGACTACATTCAGCTTGTTCCTGGCATTGGAATCGCCAAAGAGGTCCACGATCCTCTCGCGGAGCTGCCGTGCGGTCAGGTTGGATGTATCTATCACCCTCGTCGCCCGCGCCTTTAGCTCTTCCAGACGCCCCCGCTCGTTCATAATCCCGTCGAGGATGCTGCCTCCTGCTGACAGCGGGTGCCGCCGCCGGGTCTCCTTAAAACGTCTTACGAGGGCGTCGTTGGAGGCATCGAGGAAGAGAATCTCGTAGTCGATGCCCATGTTACCCAGATTTGCCAGGGCATCGAAGACGCTATCAAAGAACTTCCCGCCCCTTATGTCTACCACCAATGCTATCTTATTGACCTTCCCCTCTGATTGTGCAACAAGGTCGGCAAACTTGGGTATGAGGGTCGGGGGCAGGTTATCGACGCAAAAGAAACCGAGATCCTCAAATGACCGGATCGCCTCGGTCTTCCCCGCTCCCGAGAGGCCTGTAATTATGACAAACCTGGCATCCTTCCTCGTGTCCCCCATTGAGAATAACCTACCTTACATTCAGGATCATGTCCGGCCCGAGCCCCGCGCGCCTCGCGATCTCCAGGGCAGGTTCCAGTCTTCCCACATCCTCGGGGCGATGCGCATCGCTACTCAGAGCGAACTTCACCCCTTCACCTGCAGCAACCATGACAAAATCAAGGCTCTCCATGGCGTGCTTCACGTTGATCTCCAGGGCCGTGCCCGCCAGCGCGCAGGCGCGCGCCAGCTCCTTTGTATCGATCGAAACCATGAGACCGGGATGGGTCACTATGTCCACCCTGTGCGCCGTAACCGCCCTTACCAGGGCGTCGGTATTGGCAACGCGCGCCCTCCTGGCGAGGTCGGCACAGAGGTGCTGAAGGCGTCGCGGGCAAAGCCGGACGACGACGTTTCTTCCGACGATCCCCCAGGTATCCCTCGGGGTTTTCCCGCGCACAAGCAGGTGGTGCCCGGCAAGCACCTTGTCCAGTCCCTGCAAGATTGAGTCGGGCACATCCAGGCTCCCGTCCAGGCCAGTGATATTCGCCTCGACGCCCAAAAGCACCTTTATATTGGGGTACTTGGCGTTGCAGGCCTCCACATCCCTGCGTATATCCTCAAAGGCCTCGATGCCTTTCACGCCGATATTGAATATATTGCCAGGCCCGTGGTCCGTTATCGCGACCTCCTCCAGCCCGGCCTTTATCGCGGCAACGACGTTATCCTCGACCGTGCCCGTCCCGTGGCTATATATGGTATGGGTATGGTAGTCAGCAAATGGTTTCATCATAATCTTCCCCGGCATAGGTAACCCGGCCGCCGGTGATGGTCAGAAATACGTTCCCCTCCTCCCCGGTGACGATCAGGTCCGCATCCTTCCCGACTTCAAGGCTTCCTTTCCTGCTGTCGACCCCTATGACGCGTGCGGGGTTTATCGTCGCAAATCTCACGGCATCATATAGCGTTACCCCCAAGAACTCTACCACATTTCTTACGGCCCTGTCCAGAGTCAGTGTGCTCCCGGCTAACACACCGTTTTCCAGGCGGGCTGTCCCTCCTGCCACTACAACCTTCTGGCCCCCGAGTTCATACTCGCCGTCGGGCATGCCTGCGGCCATCATGGAGTCTGTTATAAGGACCAAGCCGTCCAACCCCTTACACCTCAACAGGATTTTCAAGATTTCGGGGTGGAGGTGAAACCCATCGGTAATAGCCTCAGTCGTCAACTGGTCACAGGATAGTGCAGCTCCAACGACCCCCGGCTCCCTGTGATGAAGCGGGGGCATGGTGTTAAAAACGTGCGTGCAGTGGGAAAGGCCGGCCCGGACAGCGCAGAGCATGGTTTCATACGACGCCGCTGAATGACCCGCCGATGCCGTGATCCCCCTGGCCCTGAGCGCGCGTATGATGTCCATGGACCCGGCGACCTCTGGTGCCAGGGTTACCAGCCTTATCGTGCCCATCGAGGCATCGACCCACCTGTCGAGCTCCCGTTGCGACGGCGTCCTTATCCACGCTTCATTTTGCGCGCCTTTCATCTTAGGGTTTATCCACGGACCCTCGCAGTGAAGGCCAAGGATGTTGGAGGGATAGCCCCCGTCGCGCGCCGCACGGCCCACCACGCTCGCGCATTCGATAAGGGCCTCCTCGGAGGCCGTCATCGCCGTCGGCAGGAACGAGGTGGTGCCATGGGCGGCGTGATGTGCGGCCATGCTCCAGAGGGCACCGGAAGCCGCCTCGAGCGTATCATGGCCACCCGCACCGTGAGTGTGTATGTCAATGTAGCCGGGGGCCACGACTCTACCGCCCGCATCTATGATGCGGCTATCTCCAGCGGCGTAGGTCCTGAATTCGCCGTATGACCCCACATGGGCTATCTTGCCGTTTTTGATAACTATGAACCCGTCTGTGATGATCCCCGATGGTGTAAATATATCGCCGCCCCTGATTATGAGGGACGGCTCCGCTCCGGTCTTCACAGCCATTCTCCCATCCTCCCGCCCTTCCCCCGGTCTCTCGCGTCTCCATCGCCATCAGGCCTCAAACCCTGGGGGACAGCCTGCGTCCCTTGAGCTTGCCTCGTCGCCTCAGGAAATCGCGGACGCGATCCGCCGATGTGTTGATAATAAGGTCTTCAGTCAGTCCGGCTCTCTGCGCAAGCTCGAGGGCAGTATCAAACAGCCCTACCCGCGTGGAAATGTGGGCATCGCTTCCTATCACGACCCTTACCCCGTGGCGCGCCGCAAGCCGGGCAAACTTGCAACAATTCTCCTCACTGTGCTTCCTTGTAATGGTGAGGGAGCTATTGTTTATTTCAAGCAACACTCCAAGATCCTTTGCAGCATTCACGACCTTCTCTATATCTACCTGGTACTCGGGATTGCCCGGGTGGGCGATGGCATCCACATACGGGTTTTGCATCGCGGCAATCATCGCGTGGGTGTTCTCCTCCACCGTGCCGCCGTCATAACCCGTCCTGATGTGAAACCCTGCCAGCACAAAATCGAGTGTCGAAAGGGTGCGATCAGGGAGGTCGAGCTCACCTTCGACACTTATTATATTGGCCTCCACGCCGTTCAGGATTTCAACGCCGAACATCGTTTCGGGGATGACTCTGAGGTTCCCGAAATAATACAGGTGCGGCCCACCGGGAAGATTGGGGCCATGTTCGGTAAAGGCTATCATTTCGAGACCCTTCTCAGACGCGGCCCGAGCCGTCTCCTCAATAGTGCTGTACGCGTGTCCACTCGCGATGGTATGAACGTGCAGATCCGCTACGAGCTTCATCTACTACTACCTTCTCCCCTATTACATGTCTTATGTTATGTCTATATATCCACACTGACTAACTTAGCGCTAAGTGTAACTTCGAGATTACCGCCGTTTTTCCAGGACTTACGGTGCTTGCGTGACGGGGCCTTTGAAATTTGGCAGGGCCCTCGCGCCAAATTTCAACGGAGGCGCGCCGCAAGCGCGCCGTCCGCGGAACGCAAGCACCGTAAGTCCTGGGACGTGCTGGTAAACTGGCACAAATTAAGGAACCTACACTTAGTCATGGACTTATATGACCCTGATGGCTTTTCTTCGACAAAGATTGAGGAGTTCCTCCTGGCTTCAGACCAAGAAACGCCATCGGGTCAATATCAGGGAACAGCACGTCCGTCTCGGGCCCCGGTCCCAATTCCCCCAATTCCGCCCCCAATTCGAACTCTCCTCCCAGTACCAGTCCTGATTCCACCATACCCGCCAGCTTCCAAAACCTCTCCCGGTGCTCTGTAAACCTCTTCGTGGCGTATTCCCTCGCACCCTGAGTTGTAATCAAGAACGGCCAGTCGCTGCTCTGGAGGAGTAAAGCCTCGCGGGCTGCCTGGCGCAATAGGTCCATCCCCGCCGGCGCCACGGTGGGAGACACCTCAGCGAACATCCTGGCCAGATCCCTCATCTTCTCCTCAACCGCGTGTATGTCACGCCACATCCATTCCGTGTCCGAATTCGCCCAGATATAGTGCTTACCGCCCAACCCCCAGGAACTTTCGTGTAACTCTATGGTCTGGTCCGGCGGGTGAGTGCTCAGGTACCCCCCGGTAGTTGTCAGCTCTATGGCGGGATTCTGAGCCATCTTCTCGAGCACCCTTCCCAGCCACTCGACTCCCTCAAACCACCAGTGACCGAAAAGTTCAATATCATACGGGGCAACAAGTATACCATGTCTTCCGGTCTCTTGATGAAACTCCGCCAACAACTGCTCAACAAGCCATGTGAAATGACTTGAATGCTCCTCTACCCTTCCCCGGGCACCCTCAACACTATAGAGCTCCTTACCATCCAGGTCAACGAGGTGGCTTGTCACCTTCCAGTACTGGAACCCCGACTCGGGATCCCGCCTGTGAAACTCCCTGTAATTTCCATCCCCCGGGTACCCCCATTCACTCGACCACACCTGCAGCCCCGTCCGCTCGTTACGTCCAAACGCAACAACCGTGCTCCCTTCGAGGTAATAAGGGAGAAACGTTGTCTTGCCCGTGCGTTCTCGCTCTTGTTGTGTCTCGTCGCCCATCCCCTCGGCAAGATCGACGGGCCCTACCTTCGTGTACTGGCTAAACGCCCTGCCACCCTCGATAGCATGGGAATCCACGAAGAAATATTCTATACCGAGCTCCTCCAGGAATGACTCGATCCCGCGTTTAAACTCCGGCCGGGGCTGTGACTCGAGGTTAGACTGCGACTGGGGCTGGGACCGGCGGGGGCGATAGGCGCATTCCGGAAGCCAGGCGCCCCTGGGCCGTCTCCCGAAGTGTCGCACATATGAGTCGATGCCTATCTTGAGCTGGGCATAAATGGACTCCTCGGTGGAGAGAAGGGGAAGATAGGCGTGGGTTGCGGCGCTTGTTATAATCTCGATCTCCCCTGAATCCTGCAGGTCTTTGAACGCTCCGACGATGTCCCGCCGGTACCTTTCCGTAAAGCTCCGCTTTATAACCGCGTAATAATCCCTGTAAAACCGGGCAAGCTCCTTCATCTTAAACTCGTTCAATTCGGCGAATCTCCCAATATCGCCCTCGGCCCTTTTAATCTTATCATCAAGGTATTGTTCAAACCGTCCCAGCATATAGGGATCGGCAAGTTGCTCTACCAGGACGGGCGTGAGGCCCACCGTGATCCTTACAGGCAGGCCTCTGGCCTTGAGGTCGTTTAGCACATTCAAGACCGGCAAATACGTTTCCGCCAGGGCCTCCATCACCCACTCCTCTCCGAAGGGCCAGACCCCGGCTTTTCGACAATATGGTAGGTGGCTGTGTAAAACAAAATTAAAGGAACCAATAGCCATTACTTGATCCCCCTAATACGTTAGCGAACATAAATTTCACGCCTTCTACGTCTTACAGTATATATTTCCATTTTTATTCATCTCTAACCCCCTCCCCTCCAAATATGGAGCCAAACTCGAATCATAAAATAAACACCCCGGCGCAATACTATAAGGTAGCGTTGGGTGGATAGAGCAGGCAACAGGGGGTAACAGTCTTGACAGGCCGTTTGGATCGAGACCTGAAAAACCAGGAAAAACAGGAAAAAGAGCAAGAAAGGGAGGTTGAAGAAATCAGCCTCCCTGCCGAGGTTGCAGAGCTCGCTACGATTGAAACCCGGGAAATAAACCTCGCCCAGGATGCCCGGCGCGGCGAGATATATCCCCGTTTCATGACGGAGACAGAATATGAGCTTCCCGCCGGTTACGGCGAGACTAAACTGGTTCTCCAGGTTAGAGATCCATACTGGATGCACGCCTACTGGGAGATATCTGAGGAGACTATACGGGATATTCAAAGAATGCTTGGCCCTTTAAATTGGAACGAGGCGCAGCGGGCCCTGAGAGTCCACGATATAACGGGCATAGACTTCAACGGGGCAAATGCCCACTATTCCTTCGACATCCCTATTAACAACGTTGCGAACAACTGGTATATCAATGTAGAACGCCCCAACCGACGCTATTGTGTGGATTTGGGCGTCAAGAACGAAGCAGGGGATTTCATCCTGATTACGAGGTCAAACCCCGTCCACACGCCGAGGGATGGGATTTCAGAAATCGTGGATGAGGAATGGATGACGCTGGAGGCCATAGAGAAACTCTACCCCGCGCCATCGCCACGAGGACCAAGCTCTCCCGAATTCATGCGAAGCCAGGAGATCCAGGGGCGTCTCGAATATGAAGAAGTGGGTTCCGGCGCGGTGGGCGTCATAAGCAGCCCGGGCCCGGGCGTAGCCTACCCACGGAAAAAGGGTTTCTGGCTCACGGCTGACGTGGAGATCATAATCTACGGCGCCACCGAGCGCGACGCAGCGGTGACGATCCAGGGGATGCCTGTGAAGCTCCGGCCCGATGGGACTTTTACGGTTCGCTTTGCACTCCCCGATGGCGAGCAGGTTATTCCCGTGGAGGCCGTATCTGCCGGTGGCGAAGACCGGCGCCGGATCACAATGACCATAACCCGGAAAACCACCTAAGTTAGTGCGCAAAAATCTCTGCCCTTTTTGCACTCGCGTAGGGTGTCTCGCATCTCTCCGCCCGGCGGACGCGGCTAAGTGTAAGTTCGAAGATTACTGACGTTTTTCCGGGGGTTGCCGGTGCTTGCGTTCCGGGGACGGCGCGCTTGCGGCGCGCCTCCGTTGAAATTTGGCGCAAGGGCCTTGCCAAATTTCAAAGGCCCCGTGCGCAAGCACCGTAAGACCTGGAAAAGTGGCGGTAATCTTTGAACACTCACATGAAAGTTTACTACTTGGAAGACTACCCGAAGCCTATGATGCTGGGAGGGAAAATCGTGGAAAAAGGCTACCTGGCGCTCGTTCTCCATACACACCTTCCATATGTCCGTCACCCCGAACATGATGAATTCCTCGAGGAAACCTGGCTCTACGAAGCTATCACGGAGAGCTACATCCCTCTCCTGAAGGTCCTTGAGCGGCTCGTAAGAGACGGGATTGTCTTCCGACTTACCATGTCGTTTACGCCGACACTGGTCTCAATGCTCAGCGATCCCCTGCTCCAGGAGAGATATGTTCGCCACCTTAATAAGCTAATCGAATTGAGCGAAAAAGAGGTCGAAAGGACAAGGTGGCAGCCGGAATTCAATGAAAACGCCCGGATGTACAGGGACAGATTCTACGAGGCGAGATACATATTCGAGGAGAAGTACGGGCGGAACCTCCTCACAGGCTTCAAGATGCTGCAGGATGCGGGGCGCCTCGAGATCATCACATCGGCTGCGACCCACGGATACCTGCCTCTCATGGAGCTCTACAGGGATGCCGTGCGAGCCCAAATCAAGGTGGCGCTCCAGCTTCACGAGAAGGTTTTCGGGAGAAGACCCGTAGGATTCTGGCTTCCTGAGTGCGGCTACAACCCCGGCGACGACTTTATTCTCCAGGAGGAGGGGATCCGCTACTTCTTTACGGACGCTCACGGGATTCTCAACGCTTCCCCACGGCCCCGGTATGGGGTCTTCGCCCCCATATACTGCAGGTCGGGTGTGGCTGCATTCGGTCGGGATATGGAATCCTCCAAACAGGTCTGGAGCGCGAGGGAGGGCTACCCGGGGGATTACGACTACAGGGAATTTTACCGGGACATAGGCTACGACCTCGAGTATGACTACATACGCCCGTATATACATAAGAGCGGGATACGGGTGAATACCGGGATCAAGTACTACCGCGTCACGGGTAAAACTCACGAAAAGAAACCCTATATCCGCCGCAACGCCGTGGAAAAGGCGGCCATCCATGCAGGGAACTTCATGTTCAACCGCGAGAGGCAGATCGAGTACTTATATAGTGTGATGGATAGGAAGCCGATAGTGGTTGCCCCATATGATACAGAGCTTTTCGGCCACTGGTGGTTCGAGGGACCGGAGTGGCTCGACTTCGTAATTCGAAAAATCACTTACGACCAAAACATAATCAAGCTTATAACCCCGGGTGATTACCTCAACATCTACAAACGAAACCAGGTATCGACGCCCTCCCTCTCCAGCTGGGGTTACAAGGGATATAACGAAGTCTGGCTCGAAGGGAGCAACGACTGGATATACCGGTACCTGCACAAAGCCGCTGAGCGGATGAGTGAACTGGCAAGGGCATATCCCAGTGCAGAGGGCCTGCAAAGACGCGCTCTGAATCAAGCCGCGCGGGAGCTGCTGCTAGCCCAGAGCAGTGACTGGGCATTCATAATGAAAACAGGGACGATGACCCAGTATGCCATCAAGCGCACTAAAGACCATATCGGGAGGTTTACGAGGCTCTATGAAGACATAAAACGGAACTCCATCGATGAGGCCTGGCTGAGGGATATAGAGTATAAAGACAACATCTTCCCCGACATCGACTACCGGGTGTATGCCCCGGCGCCGTCCCCGGCACAGCCCCGGATGCAAGTGGTATGAGCCGCGTGGCGCGACACGTATTTAGTGCTGTCGGAGCTCATTTATCTTAGCTGCATATATCTCACGAAGAGCTTCAGCATCCTGGGGCGTCGAGGCCTCGCTGTAGATGTGAAAGAGCGGTTCATCCGAATCCGGCAGGATCAATGCCCACCCCGTCTGGTGGAAAACCTTGACACCATCTATGAGTTCCACCTCCTGGTGCTGGGTCTCCTCGATCAGGGTCCTCATAACCCTTCCCTTGGCCTCCCACGGGCAGTCAACTGAACACTTGCTTACATAGAACCGTGGCACCCTCCGGAGGATATCTGATAACTTGACCTTCTCGCGGGCCATAAACTCCAGGATCTTCCCGAGTATGACAAGGGCATCCGCCACCGGTTGGAATTGCGGGAGACTCTTCTCTCCAATGAAGATCTTCTCCTCGATCACCTTTTCCATAACGGACCGGGGGTTGGCCTTCGTCCATACGACCGTGCCGTTGTACTGCCTCGCTATATCGCTGATCACGCGCGGCGCGGTGACAGGCACGGCTACCTTGGAGGCGCTGCCCGAGGCGAGGGCCACAAGAGAAAAGAGCGCGAGAAAGGAATCATCCGAAATCGCATTGCCCTGCTCATCAACGAGCAGCAATTTCTCAGCGTTATTATCAACAATTATCCCCATATCTGCTCCGTGAGCTACCACAAGCCTTGTCACGGATGAAAGCACATCCAGGACATCAAACCGCCCGCTGTAACCCGGCCCATTCGATTCAGGGCGGCCTGCCGTGATCACATCGCACCCGAACCGGTCGAAAAGGGATGGCAGGATCAACGCCAGGTTTCCAGGGTCATAGCTCGCCACTATTTTGAACCTCCTGGAGCTGATAGCCCCCACGTCGATGGATTTCAAGAGCCCTTCAAGATATTGCTCAACCACGCGCGGGAGGAACGCGACCTCGCCCACGTCATCTCCGCAGGCGCGTTTAAAGTCCTCGCTAAAGAACGCGTTCTCTACCTTGCGCTCAAATCCCTTATCTATATTGATGCCCTTTTCATCAAGGAATTCTATGAGGATGATATTGGGGTCGTATGGAGAGAGCCTCACGTGGAGGCCTCCCTTGACGCCCAGGGTAGCCACGGCATATCGGGTTACCGGGGTTGTCAGCCTTCCGAGATCGTATACGCTGACGCCCGAGGCAAGGATGCCTGAGATCAGGGCCCGCTTGATCATGCGCGATGCCCGGTGGACATCAGAGCTTATCACAATTGCGGCCGGCCGCGTTCCCCCCCCGAGGCACGAGCCGTAGGCCGCCCCTAACTTGGCCGCGAATTCGGGGGTCACCTCAACATTAACAAGGCCCGAAACGCCGTAGGTCCCGAAGAGCCTCCTGGACCAGCGCGCCCCCCAGACCAGGCTCGCGGATATGGTGGTACCTGCCTCAACGGTCTTGTCGGGCCAGACCTTTACATTCGGTTTGATTATTGACCGCTCGCCTATTGAACAGTCGGCGCCGATGACCGCCCCCTCGAAGATGGCGCTCTTGGATTTGATGCTCGACCGGCTGCATACGATGGCGCCGCGAAGCTCGATCCCTTTTCCGAGATAGGTGTTATCCCATATTATACTCTTCTTTATTGACGCCTCTTCATTGATGACATTTTGATTCCCGATTACGGTAAAACCCTCTATCGTGGCATTCTTCTTAACCCGTGTGCCGCTTCCGATAACGAGCGGGGGCTCGATGCGGGCATTCGGGTGAATGTCCACGCCGTCCCCGGCAAATACCCCCTCCCTCACCTCCTCTCCCGGGATATCCACCCGGGCCTTGCCAGCGAGAATATCATAATGAGTCTGCAGGTATTGATCCAGCGTCCCCACGTCACACCAGTAACCGCTGGCCACATAGCCGAAGAGTGGGTCGCCCCGTTTTAGGAGGACGGGGAAGAGATTTTTACTAAAGTCGAATTCCTGGCCTGCATCGAAATGTCCCAGGACATCCGGCTCAAGGATGTAGATGCCCGTATTGACCGTGTCGCTGAAAACCTCGCTCCAGCTTGGCTTCTCAAGGAACCTCCGTATACGGCCGTCATGGTCTGTAATCACGACCCCGTATTCCAGCGGTGTTGGAACACGGGTAAGGACGATGGTTGCGATCGCTCCCTTCTCCCTGTGGAATTCTATAGCCTCGCGGATATCTATATCGGTCAAGGCGTCACCGCTCATGACGAGAAACGTCCCGTCCAGGCGGCTCTGTCTATCGACATTCTTGACGCTCCCTGCGGTCCCAAGCGGGACCTCCTCAATTACGTAGGATATATTGGCCCCCAAGCCGGCCCCATCCTCGAAATACGCCTGAATGATTTCGGGCAGGTAGCACAAGGTAACGATGATATCGTTGAAACCGTTGCTCACCAGGAGGCGGATGATGTGCTCCATGATCGGGCGGTTCACGATCGGCACCATGGGTTTGGGCATATTGCACGTCAGGGGACGAAGACGGGTCCCCTTGCCCCCGGCCATTATCACGACTTTCATAGCTTACACACCCACCTTTGGGCAGGGTCAAGACCGCGGCCGAATAGTCGCGGTGGCTCAGCGTAAACCTGGGGCCAGAGCCTCGACCTCGCCCACGGGCTTTCCTGGTAGCTCCTGGCGATCTCATCATAGAGTCCGGTCGTGCCGTTGGCGATGCTGGACCAGCTATATCGCGTAGTTACCTCCCTGTAGGCGTTCTCTTTCAGTTTATATGCCAGATCAGGCCTGTAGATGAGGTGGAGGATCCCATCTGCAAGGGAGTTGGGGTTTCCGGCGTAGGACTTCCACCCGGTTATCCCGTGTCTCACTACCTCCCCGAGCCCGCCCACGTCGGATACCACCACGGGCGTGCCCGCAGCCATTGCCTCGAGTGCCGTTATGCCAAAAGGTTCATACAGGCTTGGCACGACCGCGACATCGGCGCATTTGTATAACCTGTTACGGGTGTCATCGTCGATGTAGCCGGTGAAGTAGATACGATCATAAACGCCCAGGCTGCGCGCCCTGTCCTTCAAATAGGCATCAGCCGGTCCTTTGCCAGCGATGACGACCTTGCTCTTATTCCAGTAATGAAGAATCTTGGGAACGGCCTCAATGAGGATATGTACCCCTTTTTCGTGGACGAGCCGGCCGACGAAAAATATGAGCTTTTCGTCAGGGGCGGCGTAACTCCTCCTGAAACTTGCGAGATCATTATCAGGCTTAATTTGGAACTCCGCCGGGTCGACGCCGTTAGGCAAAACCCGGATTTTGTCGCCCGGTAGCTGGAAGATGGTCTGGAGCTCGTGGCGCATGTATTCGCTGCAACAGATGACCCTCCACGCCTCGAAACAGAGCCACCATTCAACATTGCTTATATAGCGTTGAAGATCATTGTGCAACCCCCAGTTCCGGCCCCATTCCGTGGCGTGGATGGTTGCCACGAGCGGAGCTCTCTGGCTGTGCTTTAGGGCCTTGGCAGCATACGCGACCAGCCAGTCATGGGCATGCACTATATCATACGGCCCTCCGGCCACGATGTTTTCGTAGGCTTTCTCCAGCATGTTGAGGTTGAGTTGCATTACCCACGTCAAAAAATCAGGCGGTGCGGGGTTGTTCATGGCGATACGGTGGATGCGAACACCCCTATCATCTTCCATGTCAGCCGCTCCGGGGGTCCCGCATGTCACGACCTCAACATCGAGGCCCGCCGTAACAAGCGCCCTCGAAAGCTGTTGCACGTGCCTGGCAAGCCCTCCCACAACGCGCGGCGGGTATTCCCAAGAGAGCATCAAGACTCGCATAATGCTAAACACCTCCCTCCAGCATCTAAGCCCGGCGAAGCTCTGGACGCAGACTTAAAACCGCCCGGCGATAAAATTATGATCTGCAAAAGTAGGTAAAATTATGCTATCATAAATTATGCCCACAGATTAGCAGGTCAGGGGGAGGAGGACGTCCCTTGGGAGATCTTGCATGCATAAGGAGCCTTGATCTTTTTAGCGATCTTACAGATGCGCAGTTTGCACAGGTGATATCATGCATCGAGAACAGGTCGTACAGTAAGGAGGAGTTTCTCTTTCACGAGGGCGACCGGGCCAGCCGCATCTTTGTGTTGAAATCCGGGAGGATAAAGCTGTTTAAAAATTCATGGGATGGCAAGGAACTGATCCTGGCGTTCCTGACGCCCGACAGCATTTTCGGGGAGGATGCCGTCTTCAGCGGTGAGACATACTCTGCAAGCGCGATGGCGGTGGAGGACTCCTGTGCGTTGGTCTTTACGCGTTCAAATATCGAGCGTATCCTTCTAGAGAACCCCGGCATTGCGGTTAAGGTCATAGAGAACCTGAGCAGGCGGCTTTATAAGTCGACCAACCAGGTAAGCGATATAGCCTTTCGCGATGCGCGCGGCCGGCTCGCCAGCGCCCTGCTCAGGCTCTCGTCGGAATACGGGAAACCCAGCCGCGAGGGGACGGTGATCGACCTGAACCTGACCCACCAGGATATCGCAAACATAGTGAGCCTTTCGCGCACTACCGTGACAAACCTCCTCCTGGATCTCAGGGATAATGAGCTCATTACGATAAAGAATCACAGGATCATCCTGAAAGACCAGGCCCGCCTCGCAGACTGGGTGCGCTAATTTGACTATTCCACCTCAACCAGGTCGTAACTATCGTTCCCGAGCCCCTCATCCTTTAAGAGCGCGATCTGCACGAAGGGATCCTTTGCGTGGATCCTTTCAAAGAGGTGCTTGCCTTCCCCGAGGGTGCGCCCGGCCGGAAGACTGCCTTCTATGAATTTTTCCGCCTTGATCGCGTCCAGGCTCGCCTTTTCTATGGCCACTATATCGGGCGACGCCATTATCCCCACGTCCGGGACGAGCGGCCTCATCGAGAAGCCCCAGCAATCGCACAGGAGCGTTATGTTGGTAAGCATGTTGATAAAGAATATCCTGCCCGGCTCAAACGTATCGAGCACCTCTCTTGTGCAGATCGCCATACCCCTCTGGAAATCCTTGAATTTAGTCTTGTCTATGGTTATAGCTCCGGTCGGGCATGAATTCGCACAGTGCTGGCAGTAGGTGCAGTGGTGGAAGAAGATCTCATATTCCCCTTTTTCGTTGAATTTATTGGCACCATAGCGACACGAACGTATACAGATCTCGCAATGCTCGCACTTGCTGGCATCCCATGTAAGGCCCCCCTCAAGGCTGTGGATATCCGACCTCGTCTTGGATGTAACACAGCCCATCGCGATATTCTTGCAGGCCCCGCCGTAAGCGCACGCCCCGTGGCCTTTCACGTGAGAAAAGCAGATAAGGGCGTCGGCATCGTGAATATGCCCTGCCACCTGTATCTCCTTCAAACTCTGGAAATCGACGGGCCTGGTATAGTAATACTTGTCAAAGATACCCGTGGCCGCAACTATGGGGGCACCTATGACCTCTTCGGTGTAGCCCCGGTCCTTGGCGCCGGCGATGGCGAAGAAGCTATCGGTGACAAAAACGTTACCACCGGCATCCTTCAGGGCCTTTACCAGGATGCGGACGAACAGGGGGTGGATCGTTGTGTACCCCAGCTTGTTCCCGAGGTGCATCTTCAGCGCGACGTTCTTGTCCTTCACGATATCTTCTAGGGGCAGCCGCGCAAGGAGTCGTTCGAATTTGGCTGGCAAGGATGCTGTAACCTCAAGCCGATCGACATCGGCAGAAGCGAAATAGACAGTGGAATTCGCTGGACCCATTGATATATCCGGCCTCCTTATCCTTGGCTCCAGGCCTGGAAGCCTGGGTGAGTATACAAAAAAAATCATAACACGCGCGGGATGCTAGCACTGTTAACTGGATAACATTTTGGGGGTGGGACACTCATGCGGGCCAGCTCTCTGCCGTGCCAGTATGAAAGAGGCTATTAGAGACGCGAGGGTCTGCTGCAGCAAGATGCTTACCGCTGAGGGGAAGGCTACGAGCGGGGGGAAATACGCCAGCGCCACGGCTATTCCGGCCCCGTCGTTCCTCATGCCGTTCACGAAAAGCCCGGCGACTACCTGTCCATCCCTGGCCTTGAGGCCGATCTTGAAGACAATGTAGGCAAGGGCATAAGCAATCAGCGCCTGCACCAGGACGGCGACGATAATGGAAACCGCGGTCGATTTCAGATTGCGTAGATAGGGAACGTTAGCCGCGGCATTGACGGCCATGACCGTAAAGATGCTGATCTTCACGGCTATCCCCAGGTGCGGGCGGGCTGGATCGAGGCGCGGCCCATAACGTTCGTTGAGGAATATCCCAAGCGCCGCCGGGATCGCGACCGCCTTCACGAGGGTGAGGATCAGACCTGCAGCATCAAAAGAGCCCAGCCTACCGGTAAAGAGGCTCAGTATAACCGGAAGCGCTCCAACACTCAGGAATGTCGTCATGGTCATTAACGCTACGCCCAGCGCAAGCTCACCATCACACAGGCCGATCCACACCCCCGAGGTTATAGCGCTCGGCAGTATAGCCAGGAGGATGTGCCCGACCCCGAGAAGGGGCTCGCCCGGGTAGAATATCCGTCCCATGGCATAGCCTACACCCGGCATCACCAGGTAAAACAGGAGGGCTGTTGCAGCAAAGAATACGGGCCTCCTCAAAGCCTCCTTAAAGCTTGACAGGGTGCAATTCACGGCGCTCCCGAGCATCATTACGGCGAGGAAGAATGGCACAAACCCGACAACCTTAACGGCCCAAGCCCTGAATACCACCCCAATAACGCCGCACACGATCATGATCCAGAAGATATTTGAAGATAGCCAGTCATTCAACCTCTTGCAAGCCTGGCCGCGCCGGGAAGCCCGGCCCTGACCGTGGCCGTAATCATGATCGTGACCGTGACCGGGCACAGGTTTACGCCCGCGCCCCCCCTCTGACCGGTCCGGTGGAAATTCTGATAGCTCCGGCAGATTCGATGACTTCGGTTTCATCTATATGAATATCAGCTCCAGCTCTGGTATGGTGTTTATGGTTATCATCATAGGTTATAGGTTGCCGGGAGTCAAGCCCTTTATGCGCTCAAGCGCTTAAGCTCCCGGATACCTCGGATATATCCGGCATGCCCCCTGGCCGCGTCCGCCCGGCGAAGAAATGCAAAGCGCCTTGTGCCAATGCCGGAAGGGGCAAAGATTTATGCACGCCAACTCAGAGAAGGACCGAGCGATAAAAATGCTCCGAATCCACATGCATCCCATCCTTGATCCTGATCGAGAAATCGTACCTCCCGGGCGTTATGGCCCGCCTGAAATGGCATGTGACGAGGAGCGGGCCCCATTCATCCCCATTCTCGAACTCCCATGTCACGAGACAAAAACCCGGGTCCAGCGCAGGTGGGTAGCCGTTTATATTCATCACGAGCGTCGTAGGATCAAGATACTTCGGCAGGCTCCTCGACTCGCGGTCGCTTTCCGAAAGACCCGGGATCACGCGAAAACCAAGCTTGCGGGCCCTTATGATTAAATCGCGGAGCCTCTCCCCGCACCCTGCCCCCGGTTGAAGGAGTATGATCGGCCTCAGATTTCTCTTAAAATCCAGCCTGGCGTCCTGTATGTCACCGCCGGCCAGGAGCAGGGTGGAGAGAAACGCTTTTAAGGCGTAGTAAGCGCTCCGCGAAGCATCCCCTCCTGCTATGCGGCCCAGCCGCCTCAGGGTGGAGGAAATGAACTCGTCGATCTTCGGCTTCACCCAGCATCTCCACAGGAGGTGACGCAGCCACCTTACGCTCATAAGCCGGCCGAGAAGGCCCGTACCCTGTAGCAATAAAAGAGGGTCGCGTATTATTTCCAGGACCCGCCTTAAGGCCTCACCATCTTCAGCCTCTTCAGCCTCATAGCTCCCCGGCCTCCCGTGCCAGGTGGCGGCGAGAGAGCTCGCTATAGTATGAGCCACTTCAAAGAGAGGCGTGCCGGGTTGGGAAAGAGTATAACCGCCAATCGGGCCGATCGGGCTACACGGGTTGCGGGATACCCGGTTTTGCCGGGCAAGGGCCCCTATCTCATCGAAGTCCTTTCTAAAAAGGTGATCGACGACCCTATCAACGGCCCGGTCGATATATTCCCGATTTACGATAGATGAGATGTCGCGGCACAGCGAGGGGCACCTCACCCGGACAAGCTCAATCAGGATTCGCATCCCCGCGATGACCAGATTCATATCCCGTTCGAGGGTATCGATATCCTCGGGTGGAATCCGGGCCTGGCGGCCAAACTTTTCCGAGACCGCAGTCAGGAGGTTTGGATATGGCGGCCGCCGGGGCCCGAAGAGCTTGACCCGCACATTCTCGAGCACGCCTGTGGAATCCTCGGCGAGCATCAATATATCGACGAAGAATTCAAGCAGGCCGTGGTCTATAACGCCATATCTCTCCAGAAAAGGGACCGGATAATCGGCACCGAATATCCTGTGAGAATTTGAATACCCCGGGAAGGTGGTGATGCCATCCGCTCTTTCGTCTTCTCGCTCGCAGAGCCTCCCATCGCGGTCCACGCATGCATAATGCCAGTACCAGTCCGCGATCTGATGCGAAACCCAGCCACATGCGATGGCGAAATCCCTGACGTAATCCTCCCTCGACAACCACCTCTCGCCGCCCCCCGCATTCGGCCGGCATTCATCGACCAGGCTGTAACCGAAATTTGGCACGCCCGACACATCATCGGGGTTGTTGTTATGCGCATAATCATACGCCGAGAACTGGCGGTTTATAATATGATACGCGGATATCACGTCAGCGCTGTTACCGGCATAGATAAACAACCTCTCAACATCCCTGCTTGAGGTCAGCATCCCAAGCAGTTCCCTGTTAAGCCTCGCGTCACCCTCCCGCGCGAGTTTTCTGGCGCGCCCGAGCGCCCGCATGTTTACATAGGGGTGCGTAAATGGTCCCATAACCCTCCCCCTCCGGGGCCCAGCATACCCAGCATACTGCAACTACATTATATGCGTGGACCGGATGGGGCCGGACCGTCCTCGCTAACCTCCTCTGCAATCACATCCTCATGCACACGGAGCTCATCTCCACACTCACCGGGGCTCCTGGCCGCTATAATCGAGCAACCCGAAGCTACAAGTATACCAGCTATGCCAAGAAGCGCACCGCTCCCGTAAAACGAGCTTGCAAGGCCAAACCTCTCCCCGAGGAAGCCCCCTAAAAGCGGTCCTACCACAGCGCCCACAGCGGTCACGCTGTTTAAAACGCCATAGGCCCTGCCACGCGCATCCTTGGGGCTCGCGTAAGCCACGAGCACGTTGGCCGTCACAGAGATAGCCGCGTTGACGAATCCAAATAGGAACCTGATGAGTCCAAGAGTGAGGGCCGACCTGGTGAACGCCTGGAGAGCGGTGAGGATCCCAGCTATTATGAGAGCCCCTTCGAGGGTCGCTGGATATTTCGCGTGGGGAACGCGCGAAACCAGGGGAGCGCCTATGGCCGTAGATATGCCGACCAAGGAGAAGATAATCCCGGTTATCATCTCCACGTTGCTCCTCACCATCTCACTGATGAAAAGGGGCAATGTGGGCTGTATCGCGAGGGTCCCGGCTTGTACCAGAAAGAGAACCGCGTAAAGAACCCTCAATGCCGGGTTTTCCAGCGCCGATCTGACGTCAGTCATCACGGTTGAGCGCATCATGGACGGGGTCACATTCTCTGAGGTCATAAAAAAGCCCAGAAACGATGCCACGGCCAGGAGTGCCGCGGCAAAGAAAAAAGTCCCCCTTATACCCGCGAGTTGGGCGACGGCTCCGCCGACCACGGGGCCACAGATCAGGCCTACAGCATTCGCCGTCTGCACCATCCCCAGGGCAAACCCCAAGTCATCTTCGGGCGTGGTAGTCGCGACAAGGGATATGGCGGCCGGGATATAGCCCGATACCAAGCCATTGGCGCCGCGAAGCACAAACAACTGGATATGGTTGCGGGCGACACCCATCAAGACATAAGTGGCCGCTATCCCCAGGCCCGAACGCATAAGCATGATCCGCTTACCGTACCGATCCGAGAGCGATCCCCAGATCGGGGCCATCACGCCGAATGTCAGAAAATTTATAGAAAACATGAGCCCCGACCATAGCGATATGTTCCGGGTCAGGCCGAGTTCTGAAAGGTACATCGGGAGAAATGGCATAGTAAGAGAGAAAGCTATCTGGGCGATCAGGGTCCCGGCCGAGAGCACCCAGACGTTGCGTCGCCAATGCATTATCTACACCTCGTATGCTGCCGCGACCACGAAGATTACCCTGCCCTGGAAGCATCTAAGGCTATTATACAACCAGAAGGTGGTAAGCGCAAGCCGCCTCATCACCTCACCGCTTTATCGAGCCTCCTCATTTTTCTCACCCTGCCCTCGCTATATGGCCCGGCGACGCCGCCACCATATGAATATGGCGAGTGCAGCCGCCACGGCAAGGGCCGCCGCGGCGCTTGCGACCCCCATGCCTCCGCTGACGGTGGACTCCGATACAGGGTGGATCGTGGCGAGGGTCCCTCGAGCAACATTATACGACCCGAGCATCGCCTCCTGGGAGTATCTTCCCCCTCCCGGCGCCAGCATGTCTATGACATTCGGGTCAAAGTCGAGATCGCTCCCGCCCCCGAAGACCCAGTTCCCGGGCTTCTCCATTACCTGGCGGTAATCATCAATTCCGAAGGCGTCCTGCGACCCGACAAGGACGTAGTAACGCCACCGTGGCGTCGGCTCGCCTAGAATTGCCCTCGGGACAGCCACCCTTATGGTCTTGCTTTGAGGGAGCACCTCCGCCCTAACCCCGTCGGAGATCCCCTTGCTTTCGGCTGTATCCCGCGCGGTAAATACCCTACTGCCGCCCCATCCCAGCACTTTGACCTGAAAATCCCATGCATATCTCTTGTCAAAGACCACCTGGGCACCGGGCTTCAAGGTCTGGGTCTTACCCTCCCCGCTTATGCTATCAATGTAGATGTTGATCAGCTGGTGGCTAAAACCCTCGGGCGCATTCCAGGGGTTGGTGATCTCCTTAAAGGTCGAATCAAAATATACATACTCCGAGTCGTAGCTGACAGTGAAATGAAGGAGATCAAATAAACCATCATGCTGAAAAGCCTTATGCAGCGGATATACATATGAACCCGGCCCGTGATCATCGCCCTCGGGGTCATCCATATCCATCACGACTCTAGCCTGGCCCTGTGCCGCAGATAATCCCCCGAGGTAGGTTCCAAAGAGAATAAATAAAAAAAGTGCTAGTGCCAGCGTTAGAAGCACAATGATAAGCGACCGTGCAGGATCAAGCTGCAGTCGACCCCTCGACATCAGAAACCCCTCCCCGGCCTTACCTATACGTGTTCGTCATGCGCTAACAACGCTAACACTAGATTATTCGTTTGCCCCTAAAGTATTCCTGGGGACCCGGGCCGGCAGGGGTGGCGAGCCACCCCCATCATCACGATGGCGCGAGTTTGAGCGCGAGCGCAGCTGCCCCCACGATCCCGGCATCCGACCCCAGGCGGGCAGGCACTATCTTTACAGACTCACGGGCCCCTTCCACAGCCCGCTCCCTGACCGTCGCGCGAACCGTATCAAACAGCATATCACCGATCTTCGAGACACCGCCACCTATTACCACTACCTCGGGATTCAGGATGTTCACAAGGTTGGTGACCCCGAGGCCGAGATAGGTTGCCGCCTCGTGAATAATAGCCAGCGCCACGTCGTCGCCGGCCCGGGCCGCTCCAGCCACGACCTCCGCGTTGACCCTGCCCTCATCCCCACCAGCGAGCTCCATAATCAAGGTTTCCTGGCCAGCTGCTATGCGTTCCCGGGCCATACGGGCTATCGCCGTCCCGGAGGCCATGGCCTCGAGACAACCATGCTACCCGCACCCGCACCGGGGACCACCGGACTTTATTATCATATGTCCTACCTCGCCGGCCACAAATGTGGACCCGCTGTAGACATCGCCGTTGATTATGATCCCGCCGCCGATACCGGTGCTTACGGTCATGTAGACCATATTCTTCGCGCCCTGGCCGGCGCCGAACTTCAACTCCCCCAGGCCGGCAAGATTGGCATCATTTTCGAGATAGACTGGAATACCAAGCTCACCTTCGACCATGTCTTTAACTGGGACATTATGCCACTTAAGGTTGGGCGCAAAAATAACAACCCCGGTGGCCGGATTCAGCGGTCCCGGGCTCCCGATGCCGATGCCTCTGACATCACTCGCCCTTATACCGCACGAGTTCATAATCTCTCTGATTCCGCCGTAAATCCTGGACATGACGGGGCCGACTCCCTCGTCTGCCAAGGTAGGCCTGGTGAGCCGCGCAGCTATGGTGCCCTCAGCATCCATCACGCCGAAGGCGATCTTGGTACCCCCCAGGTCGACCCCGATAACCCATTGCTTCATCTCAAGCCCTCATTTCCGTCTCTGTCCTGCATCTCCATCTCCCTCTTCATCACGTGGCATCACGTGGCATCTCGCCTACTTCACCTTCGCCAGTTCGCCCTTGAGATAATCGATAGCGGCAACCGGCGTCGGGTCCACGCCATAAAGGAACGCCAGGTACGCGCTGGCGAAATCCCCTACGTATATGAGGGACAGCAACCGTGCCAGCTCCGACTTGCCCGTGCTCCACACCTCATCAATACCCGAGGCGCTTGACATCAGGGATTTCGTTATCTCCATCCGCTTCTGGACCCTAGGGTGATCCCCTTTATCGCGCAGGAGCACAACATAGAGCTGCCCTGCTATATCCCCGGGCGCCCCCCAGCCCACCGTCTCATTATGGTTCATCTCAGGGAAAATATTGGAGACAGCGTAGGTCTTGCTGTTCTCGTTAATCTGGCACTTCCAGCGCAGGGCTGCCGTACCCGGCCACCCGGACGATCCATAAATAACTGGAATCTTGTTTAGCATCTTCGCCGCAAGCCTCTTGCTCTGGTTGACATGTTCCGGTGACTCAGGCCCGAGGACCCTCCTCAGCTCTGCAAGGACATCGACCGCCTCTGCGAGATCCCCCGCCTTATCCCTGATGAGGCCCAGTTTACCCAGGACAACTATCATCGGAATAAAGAGGTAACCCAGAGCCGCCCTAGGTACCAGCGTCCCCGGTATTTTTATCACCGGCACCCCATCATCTGCAGCCAGCTCGGCGAGTTTTCCCCCTGACGTGATGCAAAGGATCTTCGCCCCTTTCGCTCTGGCCGCGAGGTATGAACTTATGGTCTCCTCTGTATTCCCCGAATAGCTCGATGCAACTACCAGGGAATCCCTGTCGACAAATCCCGGCAGTTCGTAGTCCCGGCTCACAACAACCGGGATGTTGAGTTCGGATGCGACCAGGGTCCTCAGGAGATCGCCACCAATAGCCGACCCCCCCAGTCCTGCTACAACGATATTCCGGGCGGCTGCAAAACCGCCGGGGACGTCCACCCGGGATGCTATCTCCCATGCCTCCTGGCATTGCTCCGGCAGGCCCTGTATAAACCCTAACATGCCACGCGGGTCAGCCTTCTTCATAGCCTCGACATCGTCTAGGTTTATGTGTGCTTGTATCATATCGCCCGATAACCCCCTGTCTTCGTGGTAACTTAGGTGGGGCGCATCAGCGTACCGCAAGAAGATGCACTATAAAGGGATAGTCAGGAATATAATTCCCAACTATCCCTTCAATAAACGCACCAGCCCTGCCCTCTAAGCTACCAGATTATGACTTTTAATCAATAAGTCTTTCCGCCTTTTACCTGACTTTTACCTGATAGCCTTCTCTGTCTTCTTGTCAAACAGGTGAGCCTGGTCAGTATTGAAGACGACCTGGATCTCGGCCCCATCAGTGGCGCGCGTCTTGGCATCCACCCTTGCAACGAAGGATTGCGGCCCATTCGACAGATACAGGTAAGCCTCCGATCCCATGGGCTCCATGACGTCTACGGTAGCAGTAACGACCCTGTCGGCAGGGGGATTGGGCACGAGTTCCTTGTCATCGATATGCTCGGGCCGGATCCCAAATATTACCTCCTTGCCGATGTACTCCCCAACTCGTTCGAACCTGTTTGCGGGGAGCTTCACCTTGAAGCTCTCACAATCGACGTAATAATCGTCACCTTCCTTAACGACCCTGGCATCCAGGAAGTTCATGGCGGGGCTGCCGATGAACCCGGCCACGAAGACGTTATCTGGGTGAGAGTATATCTCAAGCGGCGCTCCAACCTGCTGTATGAAGCCATCCTTCATGACCACGATCCGGTCGCCCATCGTCATGGCCTCGGTCTGGTCGTGGGTCACGTAGATGATGGTCGTCTGGAGCCTGTTATGCAGCTTACTAAGCTCAGATCTCATCTGAACCCTGAGCTTTGCATCGAGGTTCGAAAGCGGCTCATCCATCAAGAATACCTTCGGTTCACGGACTATAGCGCGCCCAAGGGCAACCCTCTGCCTCTGGCCGCCTGACAGCTCCTTTGGCTTACGGTTGAGCAGGTTTTCGATGCCCAGGGTCCGGGCCGCCTCCTTAACCCGCTTGTCGATCTCGGCTTTGGGGAACCTGCGCAGTTTGAGACCGAATGCCATGTTATTATATACATCCATGTGGGGATACAAGGCATAGTTCTGGAAAACCATTGCGATATCCCGGTCCTTGGGGGGCACATCATTCACAAGAGTATCCCCGATGTAGATGTTTCCGTTCGTGACCTCCTCAAGGCCGGCGACCATACGCAAGGTCGTAGACTTGCCGCACCCCGACGGTCCTACCAGTACGAGAAATTCTTTATCCTTTATCTCCAAGGTAGCGTCATTAACCGCAATGACGTTACCGAATGTTTTAGTAACATGGTCGAGAAATACTCTCGCCATCCTCATGCCTCCTTAAATCGACGTTAAGATAAGCGTAACGTCTACGCGTAGTTTAAATTCAAACTATCAAGTCCTATCGAGTTGAGAATTTATCAAGAAATCGAACCCTGCCGCCGGCCATATGAGACCCGCTCAACTTCTCGCGCAAACTAAGAATCTGTGGCACCGTGGTGCGTCAATCTTCGATCCGGGTCTCCCCGCCGGGGCATCTAAATGGATGCCCTATTAGCACCCCTATTAATCCTGTTTTGGAAACGAGATCTTCCCCCTCCAGTCCCCCTTTCCTAAATGTATATCCCACGCAATTCATGTCAAACCGAGATATCTTTAGGTCTCTCTGCAGGTTCAGGGGGTGAATCAAATGTGTAAAACATCTGACAACCCCCGCTAACGGCCCTGTCCCCCATTAAGGCCATTTCTAATATTACTTATTCAACAAAAGTTTCACATATCCTCCTTAGATTTGAGGATTTTTTGTGTTCTAAGGGCTAATTCCAGGCTAAATCTCCTTCGATAATAATTATATCATATATGAAAACCCCCGAGGCATCAACCCCGGGGGTTCGTGTGCATGGAGGGTATCTCCTGCAAGAAGGGAGGAGGTTTTTATGTTGTATGCTACGTTATATACTGCGTTATATGCTACGTATCTTTGGTATGATTAGAACTCGACCTTGAGGCTGGCGGTGGCCGAGAGGCCATCCACTAGCTCGTCGTCGTAGCCCTTATCGTAGTTCACCGCGAACTTGATGCCATTGGGCGCGGTGTAGCCCACGCTGCCGAGGTAGCTGCGGTTGTCGCCCTGCAACTTCGCCTTGCCCGTCAACTCAACAGCGTTGAGTATGGGCACAGGGACCGTTGTGGTAGCCTCGATATCATGCTCGGCCAGGGCATTGCTCTTCATGGTCAGGTCATATTTCGCATCGATGTTAAGTGGCCCGACCGGGAGACTCCTCTCTGCTCCAAACGTGATGGTAGTGAGCTCGTCAGGATCGCCCTGATGTATTGCCCCCTGAGCCAGTTCATAACCGCCCTTGAGTTTGAAGCCCTCGAGCATGGTTTCAGCCTTTACGGCGTAGATCGTCTTATCGCCTGCAGGCCGCTCATATATCGGGTCCACCTGGGCCTGCTCGTACTTGTCGACGCTCCCGGTGAGGGTCACGCCATGGATATCCATAGTAGCCTCGGCCTTTACACCCTTCTGGCCAATGTTGGAACCGACTGGGTTGATGGCTACACCCTCGTCGTCGACGGACCTATCACGGTAGATGGGGTTGAACGCCGCATCGAAGTTCCTGTATCCGACCTTGACACCAAGACCGGGTATCATGGAACTGGCATCGAGTGCAGCCTCGACCTTGGTCGCAGATGCATTGGACGCCTCATCGTGGGCGTATATGCCGCTGAGGCTGATTGTCTGGACCGGCGAGAACGCCAGGCTACCTACATAGGCCAGCTTATCATTGGCGTTTACCATGGCGCCCTTGACATCGAAGCCCTCGATGTTGGCAGCAACGGATGCGCCGCTGGCTACGAACCTGGCGCCGGGCACCACAGGACCAACCTCATGCTTGAGGTCCTCGACCTTTGTGTCCGCCGGGTTGATCGGATCGCGCGTGCCGGGGTCCCAGCCGTAGAATACGTTCACGGTAGCGGGACCGAGCTTGATCCCGTCAACCGACGCGCCCTCTATAACGGCGTCAGTCGCGCTCGCCGCGAGGATATAGGGTGAGTAGTCGAGGGTGAGGTCGCCAAACCTGGTGGTGACCTCCTGGCCGCCGGGCAGGTAAGGACCTACCGCCTGGACATATGCCTTTTCGATGGTGAGCCCGTTAGGCCCGAGGACCGTTACAGGAGTCAGGCTCCCAAAGGTGCCCGCTGCTGGCTCATCACCAGACTGAAGCGGGGCCCCCTGCTGTCCGCTTTCGGGCTTCCAGAACGGCGCCCACTCGACCGGCTTGAAACCGATGAAGGCCTTGATCCGGTCGCCCTCATCAAACGAGATTCCCAGGTTTAGCCTGAGATCCCCAGTCCCCTTGAAGCTCTCCTGATCGCTCAGGGTGAGCTTGCTCTCAAGGGACCCGTTCACCTGTACCTTAGGTGCTGCCATGACTGGAAGCGCCATTGCGACGACTAGGGCTGCAACCAGTGCTACAGTTAGTTTTCTCATGTTTCGAATCCCCCTTGGTTGATTGCTGCGATTTAGTGCTATGACCGTGTCTTCGATTATATCCTTGCTGCATCTTGTGCTGCGATGGGTGAACATCAGATAGAGTATCCTTGTTTCCTCTTCATCCGTTCCCGCGGGTGCGTAGTGTGCTGCGTCTCTATCAACCCCCCGGTCTTCGCGCTAACCTCGGGGGTCACCTCCTTTCGTGCTGCGTTACCGGAGGGATGATATTCATTAAATCTGACCCTTATTGGCTTCTGAACAAGATATTCTCCGTCATTCTCTTTATTCCTGCTTCTTAATCGCTATTGCTACTATGAAAGTAATGGAACGTGCGCCGTAATATGCCTGGTCTTCCTCTCTAAATGAAAAGGAGGAAGGTATTTCTACCTTCCTCCCCTAACACGACGGCCCGGCGGGCGAATGTGAAATCACGAGAGGCCGAATTCATTGAAGAGCGCCCGCACCGCCCGTGGAGCATCATCCTCTTTCACCAGGCACGAGATGGTAATCTCCGAGTCCACCGTCTGCATTATAGAAATGCCCTCGCGGTAAAGCGCCTCCACGACTCGAGCCACTATGCCGGGCACTTCCTGCATCCCTGCTCCTACCACCGACACCTTGGCGCAACCCCGCAGGCACTCGCACCGGAAATCTTCCCGCGCCAGGGCTTCGAGGGCCTTATCGGCAAGCTGGTCCTTAACCGTAAAAATGATGCTATCGGAGCTCATGTTGACAAAGTCGATACTGATCCCCGCCTCGCTCATAGCCTTGAACACGCGGACCTTCGCCGCAGCATCGTCCTCGCTCCGCGGGACAGATACGGTGATCCTGGCCAGGCCCCCGCTATGGGTCACGCCCGTGATGACCCGCGCAGGCTTCCCTCCTGTGATCAATGTCCCTTTCGAATCCGAGAAGGTGTTCCTAACGCGGACGGGGATACCTGCATCTCTTGCTATCTCTACAGCCCGGGGATGGACGACCTTCGCCCCGTTATGCGCGAGCTCACATATCTCATCATACGTCATGGTCTCGAGGACCCGGGCCCCGCCGGCGACCCTTGGATCGACGCTCATAACCCCATCAACATCCGTATAGATCTCAACCAGCTCGACCTTTAGCGCGGCTCCGAGTGCCGTAGCAGTTGTGTCACTCCCGCCCCTCCCCAGGGTGGTTATGTCACCGGCCAGGGTCATCCCTTGAAAGCCTGCTATTATGGGTATGAGACCGTCCCTCACATATCCTAGAATCCGGTCCGGCCCGATACCCAGTATGCGGGCCTCCTGGAAGTTATCATCCGTCACGATTCCGGCCTGCCCTCCGGTCATGGCCACGGCATCGAGACCAAATTTCCTCAGCGTTTGAACCATTACCACCGTGGAAATGATCTCGCCGCAGGAGACAAGGAGATCGAACTCACGCGGCCTGATCTCGGGATAGACATTCCTGGCAAGGTCAATAAGGGTATCGGTGGCGTAAGGGTCTCCCCTCCTGCCCATGGCCGACACGACAACCACGGGCGCATACCCCTCAGCCTTCGCCTGCATGATTTTAGCCGCGGCCTGTTCGCGGGCATGCGCCGTGGCGACTGATGTCCCTCCGAACTTCTGGACGATTATCTTCAAGTTCTGCCCCATTGTATCTCTCCCACTCCACGCTGTTGTTTATCGTGCTCTCGTTCAGCCTGCTTTCTTTTCCCTCGTTCCTCATATAAAACAGGCTCGATACATGAAAACAGTCCGATCAATAAATCCTCCCGATGGCTCATCGTGCCTCGGAAAGGGCCTGCCTCGCCCGGGCTATAGCCTCCACCACCCTCTCGCGCGCCGTCCCGCCTGGCACAGACCTGGCAGCCACCGACGCCTCAACGGAGACCACACCCTTTATATCTTCGTCAAATAACCCGGAGAATGACTTCCACTCCTCCATAGATAGCTCCTCCAGGGTCTTCCCCTCTTTCGTGCAGTAAAGCACTATCCTGCCCACGATCTCATGGGCGCTCCTAAATGGAACGCCCTTGCGGGCAAGATAATCGGCTACATCAGTAGCCGTCATAAAACCGGCCCTGGTAGCCTGCATGAGCCTCTCCTTATTGATCTTCACGGACCGGAGCATAGGTTGAACTATCGACAGGCAGGCCTTGAGCGTATCGATCCCGTCGAAAAGGGCCTCCTTATCCTCCTGCATATCCTTGTTGTAGGCGAGCGGCAATCCCTTCATTACGACGAGGATCGATACCAGGTCGCCGTAAACCCTCCCGGTCTTGCCCCTTATCAACTCCGCAATATCGGGATTTTTCTTCTGCGGCATTATGCTGCTCCCCGTGGCGTAGGCGTCATCCAGCTCTATATATGCAAATTCCGAACTCGACCAGAGCACTATCTCCTCAGAGAGCCGGCTCAAGTGCATCATGGTGATGGAACAAGCCGAAAGGACCTCGATGACGAAATCCCTATCGGATACTGCATCAATGCTATTTCGTGTAATATCATTAAAACCGAGCATGGATGCGAGGAGTTTCCTGTCGACCGGGAAAGTCGTGCCCGCGAGGGCTCCTGAGCCCAACGGCAGGATGTTTGCACGTCTGGAGCAGTCCCGGAACCTCCCCACATCCCGCTCGAGCATCTCAAAATACGCCATTAGATGGTGGGACAAAAGCACGGGTTGAGCCCGTTGCAGGTGCGTGTAGCCGGGCATTATGCAATCCAGGTTTTTCTCGGCGATGTCCACAAGCGTCCACTGGAGGGACCTGATCAAGCCGGTGATCGAGGCGATCTCCCTACGCACATAGAGCCGGGTGTCGGTAGCCACCTGGTCGTTCCGGCTGCGGCCCGTATGAAGCTTTCTCGCGACCTCGCCGACCCTAGCCTCCAGGAGGCGCTCGATGTTAGTGTGGATATCCTCCGCATCCAGCGAGAGATCAACGACGCCGGCCTCTATATCCCCGAGAACAGCTTTCAAGCCCTCGATGAGCTTATCGGACTCATCCCGCCGTATCACGCCGCACTCTCCCAGCATCCTGGCGTAGGCGATACTTCCCTCGATATCCTCACGATAGAGGCGTTTATCGAAAGGGATCGACGCCGAGAACTCATCGACTATACCCTCTGTTGGCTTTGTGAACCTCCCTGACCATAGCTTCAAACGCCATCTCTCCCTGTTGACCTCAGACTTTGGAGCCGCTCTTGACCTTGGCTGCAACCTTTGTAGGGAGCCCCCAGATGTCAATAAAGCCCTTGGCCGCCCTGTGATCAAACATGTCACCCTTATCGTAGGTGGCAAGCGAGTAGCTGTAGAGGGAGTAAGGCGACTTCCTGCCCACCACGGTGGCGCTGCCCTTGAAGAGCTTCACCCTCACAGTGCCGGTGACATTCTCCTGGGTCTTGTCGATAAATGCATCCAGGGCCTCACGGAGCGGCGAGAACCAGAGGCCGAAATAGGCCATCTCAGCGTACTTCTGGTCTATGATGGATTTGAAATGATACGTCTCGCGCGGCAAAGTCAGGCTCTCGAGGTCTTTGTGCGCCTGGATCAACACGACGGCGGCCGGCGCCTCATAGATCTCGCGTGACTTTATCCCAACGAGGCGGTTTTCGACCTGGTCGATCCTGCCTACCCCGTTCGCGCCCGCGATCTCATGCAGTCTCGTAACAAGGTCTACGGGATCAAGCTCCTTGCCATCCAGAGCCACCGGGACGCCCTTTTCAAAGGAGATCTCTATATAAGTCGGAGAATCCGGCGCCAGCTCAGGAGACTTCGTCCACCCGAACGCATCCTCCGGCGGCTCCACCCATGGATCCTCGAGGACGCCGCATTCTATGCTGCGGCCCCAGAGGTTGTCATCGAGGCTGTACGGGCTATCCACTGTTACGGGAATAGGGATACCATTGGCCTTGGCGTACTCTATCTCCTCCTCGCGCGACATGGGCCATTCGCGCACCGGCGCAATCACCTTGAGGTCCGGGTTCAGAGCGGCAATGGATACGTCGAATCGCACCTGGTCGTTCCCCTTGCCTGTGCACCCGTGAGCCACGGCATCGGCCCCCTCCTTCCTGGCTATATCAACCAGGATCTTGCATATCAGGGGCCTCGACAGGGCGGCGCTGAGCGGGTATTTCCCTTCATAAAGGGCGTTCGCTCGCAAGCTCGCGAAGGCGTATTCCCTCAAAAATTCGTCGCGCGCATCCACCACATAACTCTTGGATGCCCCGACCTTGAGGGCTTTCTCCCTGATGAAATCCAGGTCCTTCTTGGCTCCGACGTCTACAGCGACAGCGATCACCTCGGCCCCGTACTTCTCCTGGAGCCATTTGATGGCGACTGATGTATCGAGACCGCCGGAATATGCAAGGACTATCTTCTTTATCCCTTCCATATGATCCATTCTCTCCTCTCTCGTATCGTCATCTTCCATCATCTTTCACATCATCCATCTTTCACATCATCGTCCTCAGTTATCCATCATTGGCCGCCTGCCGGCCAGTCGCCGGGAAGAAAGAGGCTCGCCTCAGGACAGCAGCAGGGCCAGTATGGCCTTCTGCACGTGCAGCCTGTTCTCCGCCTCGTCAAAGACTATCGAATGAGGCCCCTCGATAACCCCATCAGTGATTTCCTCGCCCCGGTGAGCCGGCAGGCAATGCATTACGAGCACATCCGCCTTCGCCGCGCCCACCAGGTGTTCATTCACCTGATAACCTTGAAACGCCCTGACGCGGACGTCATGCTCAGCCTCCTGCCCCATACTGGCCCAGACATCCGTATAGATTACATCTGCCTCCTTAACGGCGGCAAACGGGTCATGGGAGATCTCGATCTCACACCCCGTCGCCGCGGCGTCCGTCCTGGCCAGCTTTACCACGTCCTCGGCCGGTCCGTAACCCTCGGGCGTAGCAATAGAGATATTCACGCCAGTCTTGGCCGCGCCAAAGAGGAGCGAGTGGGCCATATTATTCCCATCTCCCACATATGCCAGCTTAAGCCCGCGGAGCCGGCCCTTCTTCTCCAGGATCGTATAATAATCCGCCAGCGCCTGGCAGGGGTGCAAAAGGTCCGTAAGGCCGTTTATAACCGGGACGGTGGCATACCGGGCCAACTCGAGGACATCGTCATGAGCAAAGGTGCGGATCATGATCCCGTCAACGTATCGCGAAAGCACCCGGGCCGTATCCGAGATGGTCTCCCCGCGCCTCAGCTGCAGGTCCTGCGCGCTCAGGTAGAGCGCGTGGCCGCCAAGCTGCCACATTCCGACCTCAAACGAAACGCGCGTCCGGGTCGAAGCCTTGGTAAAGATCATCGCTAAGGTCTTGCCCTCGAGTATCCTGCGCGCCTCGCCTGCAGGGACTTGCGCCTTTAGAAGGCGCGTGACCTCGAAAATCTTCTCCACCTGGCCGGCCTCGAGGTCATGAATCGAAATGAGATCCTTGCCCCGCAGGCTGCGAGCCGTGTCGTCATCCAAAAAGCCGAACGTTGCCGTCGCAGCCACGCCGTCACCCCCACATCTACCTACTAATATCGCAATATCGCACCGTTACATCGACTTACGATCACAAGTCAATGTTCAGGAATTCACCGCCAAGGTACCCGGAGACCGTAAAGCGGCTCCGGGGGCCTCAGCTCGAAAACACATTCCTCAATGCGAGCGTCAAGATGGACAGGCATTCATCTATGTCCCGCCGGGTTACGATGAGGGGCGGGACGAGGCGCAGCGTATTATCGCCGCACGCCGTGGTCAGCAGGCCGTTTTTCATGGCCTCTGTGACCACATCTCGAGCGCGGCCCACAAGCCCGACCCCGATCATGAGGCCCACGCCGCGCACCTCTGTGATCTCCGGCACACCCATAGCCAGCTTTCGCAGCCCTTCCTGGAGGTATTCGCCCATCACCCGGGCGTTTTCGATCACATGCTCATCCCTCAAGGTCTCAAGCACCGCAATGGCAGCCGCTGTGGCCAGGGGGTTGCCGCCGAAGGTCGAGGCATGGCTCCCGGGCCCAAACGCCTCTGCGACCTCGTCCCGGGCCAGGACGGCGCCAATCGGAACACCTCCCGCGAGCGACTTCGCGAGCGTCACGATGTCAGGCTCGATCCCATAATGCTCAAAAGCGAACATCTTACCCGTCCGGCCGAGCCCTGTCTGCACCTCATCTATTATGAGGAGGCTCCCGGCTCTTTTACAGATCTCCCAGGCACCTTTCAGATACTCGGGAGTTGCCGGGTGCACCCCGCTCTCGCCCTGGATCGCCTCGAGTATGACCGCGCACGTCTTGTCGGTGCAGGCGGCTTCGAGCGCCGCAAGGTCATTAAACGGGACATGCTCAAAGCCCGGCACGAGCGGCTCAAAGCCCTTCTGGTATTTGGGCTGGCCCGTTGCGCTAATCGCCGCGAGGGTCCGGCCGTGGAAGGAATCATGGGCCGAGATGATCTTGAACCTCCCCTCGCCGAACTTCATGTTGGTGTATCTGCGCGCAAGCTTGATTGCCGCCTCGTTGGCCTCTGCGCCGCTATTGCAGAAGAAGGCCTTGCCGAAGTGCGTCCCGCTGACCAGCAACCTCGCCAGGTGGGCCTGCGGCTCTATATAATAGAGATTGGAACAGTGAATGAGGGTCTCGGCCTGCTGCTTTATAGCCGCGACAACCCGCGGGTGGCAATGTCCCAGGGAATTTACGGCTATCCCCGCGACGAAGTCCAGGTACTCCCGTCCCTCGGAGTCCACGACCCTCACACCGCTCCCTTTTACCAGCGCTATTGGGAAGCGGGAGTAAGTGTTCATCACGTATTCCCTTGTGAGGTCCATGATGAGATTGGTCCTGCTTCCCGGTGACGCAGCAGCGCTTACCTCTCGCGAGATATCCCCGTCCCGGATATCACTGCTGCAGGTATCACAGGTATTAGATGTATTAGAGACATTAGAGGTATTACAAGTCACAGAATATCACCGATCCTTTCAGCCGCAGAGGCCCCTGCCCGCAGGCACGGGGTCTATAGCTGTCCCTTCACGACCATAGTGCCGATTCCCTCATTTGTAAATATCTCGAGGAGAAGCGAGTGAACCACCCTCCCATCGATTATGTGCGCCCGGCTCACACCTCCCTCGAGCGCGCTCACACATGCTTCCAGTTTTGGGATCATTCCGCCCGAGACAGAGCCGTCGTGAATTATGTCCCGGATATCCTCGGCGCTTATCAATGAGAGGAGCGTAGTCTTATCGTCAGGGTCTGCGAAGACCCCCTCAACATCTGTAAGCAGGATAAGCTTATCTGCCTTAAGCGCAGCCGCTATATGTCCAGCCACGTGATCGGCATTGATATTGTACGGCCGTCCTTCCTCATCGCTCGCGATCGGGGCTATTATGGGAATAAAACCCTCCCGGCTCAGGACGTGAAGGATATCGGGGTTCACAGCCTTAATGTCCCCGACAAAACCCAACTCGGAATTGCGCTGTCTTGCTACGATGAGATTCCCGTCCCGCCCCGAAAGGCCGACCCCCTTCCCCCCGCTCTTGTTTATCAGGGCAACTATCTCCTTGTTTATACGCCCGGCGAGGACCATTTCTACAATCTCCATTGTCTCCTGGTCGGTAACCCTGAGGCCGTTTATGAAACGGGGTTTCTTCCCGAGCCTATCCATCATATGGGAAACCTCAGGCCCACCACCATGGACGACGACGGTATTTATGCCGATGTATTTCAAAAGCACTATATCCTTGGTGACCGCCTCTTTGAGGCCTGGGTCAATCATTGCGCTCCCGCCGTATTTAATGACCACCGTCTTGCCGTAAAACATCCGGATATATGGCAGCGCCTCAATCAGGACCCTGGCCTTCTCAGCTACCTCTTCCACGGAACCCTCCCCCTCCCGTCCCTTTCAGCTCTCGTCCCTTCCAGGCGACTAGCTCCTGTAGCTTGCATTGATCTTTACATAATCATATGTCAAATCGCACGTCCAGGCTGTAGCGGTTTGATCGCCGCTCTTGAGATCGATTGTCAAAACAATATCGTGTTTACGCAGCTCATTCCTGGCTTCCTCTTCATTAAAGGGAACGGCCGCGCCTCCCTCAGCCGTCTTGACGTTGCCTATGAAAATATCGACTTTCTCCCAGTCAAACTCCGCACCCGAGTAGCCGGCAGCCGCAATGATCCTCCCCCAGTTTGGGTCCTCCCCAAATACAGCCGTCTTGACTAGGTTCGAGGAGGCGATGGCCCTCGCCGCCAGCCTCGCATCTGCGGCCGTAGGTGCGCCCAAAACCCTGACCTCCACAAACTTGGTAGCCCCCTCGCCATCGCCGGCGATCATCCTGGCAAGCTGCACGGTAACCTCGTCCAGCGCTTCCTGGAACTCCATGAAATCCCGGCCCGGGCCGGTTATCCGAGGATTGCCTGCGAGACCGTTGGCAAGGATGACCACCATATCATTGGTGCTGGTATCCCCGTCCACGGTCACCATGTTAAATGATTTCTCGACAGAGGCCCGGAGCGCCTCTTGCAGGATGCCCGGGTCAATCGCAGCATCCGTAGTGAGGAAGGAAAGCATGGTTGCCATATTGGGATGGATCATGCCTGAACCCTTGGCCATGCCGCCGATTCTTACCCTGGACGAACCAAGTTTCAGATCTACTACAACCTCCTTGGTCCTCGTATCAGTAGTCAATATCGCCTCGGCGGCGTCCCTCGAGCCGTCGCGGCTAAGCAAACCGACAGCCCTCCGAATTCCGGCCTCGATCTCGCCAATAGGAAGTCTGACACCTATGACCCCCGTAGACGCAACCACCACCATGCCGGGGGCGAGCTTTAGCTCAGCAGCAGCGACCTCGGCCATGCGCAAGGCGTCCCGCATACCCACCTCACCGGTGCAGGCGTTGGCGTTGCCGCTATTCGCCACGATGGCCTGGGCCCTCCCTCCGGCGATGTTTTTCAGCGTCAGGAGGACCGGCGCGGCCTTTACCTTATTGCGCGTAAAGACGCCCGCGGCGCTCGCCTCAACCTCCGAGTATATAAGGGCAAGATCCTTTTTGCCTTGCTTCTTTACCCCGCAGTGGACACCCGCAGCCTTGTATCCCATGGGGGCTGTAACACCGTTTTGACTCATCCCCGATCCTCCCTGTCTAACTCTTGCATATGGCCGTATACGGGCCGTACACGCCGATTATGGGAAAACGGGTGGACGGTCAAGGCCACAGTCCTCCTCGATACCAAACATTATGTTCATGTTCTGGACCGCCTGGCCAGCCGCCCCCTTGACAAGATTATCGATTGCAGCCATGACGACGACCCTTCCCACCCTTTCATCGAAACGGACCCCTATATCACAAAAGTTTGATCCCCAGACGGCCTTGGTCTGGGGCAGGCGCCCGTCATCCAGGATGCGGATGAACCGTTCACCCCGGTAGAAATCCTTATAGAGTTGGATGAGGGAATCCGTGCTGACCCTGCCGGCCCCGGAGTCCGAAGCTGAAGCCGGGTCGAGGGTCGCGTAAGCCGTGGTTAGGATTCCCCTGGTGATGGGGACCAGATGGGGTGAGAATGAAACCCTTATCTCCGTCCTGCTCAAGAGGGAAAGTTCCTGCTCAATCTCGGGCGTATGACGGTGGCCCGGGATACCATAGGGCCTTGCATTCTCGTTGCATTCCGGGAAATGATATCCCTGTGACGGGGTGCGGCCCGCTCCCGATACCCCTGACATCGAATTGATGACGATGCTGGAAGGGTCAACCATACCTGATTTTATAAGGGGCGCCAGCGCCAGGATCGCGCTCGTAGGATAGCAGCCCGGGTTCCCGACGATGCGGGCTTTTTCTATGAGTGCCCGGTGCAGTTCGGGAAGCCCGTAGACAGCCTCCGCGAGGAGCCTGGGGGCTTCATGCTTCTTTTTGTACCAGGCCTCATACACGCCCGCGTCGCGAAACCGGAAATCAGCACCGAGGTCGATCAATTTAACGTCAATGATGCCCATGATGCTCCTTGCTATTTCCATCGCAACCCCGTGCGGGACAGCCGTAAATATTACGTCGCAGCGTTCCGCTACCTCAATGGGCGCCAGGTCTTCACATACAAGCTCCTCGCCACGGGGGCCGGATAGCCCGAACAAATTGGGAAAGACCTGGCCAAGTGACTGGCCGGCGTAAGTGCGCGAAGAGACACACGTTATCTCTACTCTCGGGTGTCCAAGGAGGATCCTTGCTAGCTCCCCGCCTGTGTAGCCCGAGGCGCCTATTATCCCAACCCTTATCCCTTTTTTATCTCTCCTTTGGTCCATATCCATGATACATGCACTCTCTCCATCCCCCGCCTTAAAACCGTTACCCTCGGGAAACGCGCGGGGCATATGCTATATTTATGCAGTATATTCGCATAAATATCCATCCAGCAGAGGAGCCCATAAAACTAAAAAACCCACCACCCCTCCTCCCCCGGATGATACAGGTCCGTAAACCGTGCGACATATACAGAGGCATATACAGGAAACAGCAAGGGAACAGCCCTTGCCTATAGATTAAACGTGCCGTATTTCTTGAAATGTTCGACAAGCCCGCCGTCAGACAGAATCTTGAGCATAACAGGCGGTAGCGGTTTCGCGGAGATCTCTATCCCTTTGGTTAGATCCCGCACGACCCCTCTTCCGAGATCCACCTCAAGCTCGTCGCCATCATCGATCTGACTCGTATCACACTCGACTACCGGGAGTCCTTTATTAATGGCATTCCTGTAGAAAATCCGTGCAAACGACCGGGCTATGACCGCACCAATACGTGCATGCTTTATCGCAAGCGGCGCCTGCTCTCGCGATGACCCGCAACCGAAATTCCTTCCAGCGACTATGAAGTCCCCTTCCCTGACCTTATTGTAGAATTCAGGGTCAAGGTCCTCCATTACGTGCTTCGCAAGCTCATTCATGTCAAGAGTCTTAAATTTGTACTTTCCGGATATTATATAATCCGTGTTAACATTGTCGCCAAATCTATGAGCCCTTCCAGTCAACCTAGCTCCTCCCCCCCGTAGATCGTTCGCAGATACCCACTCAGCTAATGAGATATCCGCTCCGTTAATGCCTTGACACCGCTCCCCTTCAACTTAACCCAGCTTAACCCGGGCCCTTCTATCGATCCGGGCCCCGGCTTGGGCCCGGATCGATAGAAGGGCCCGGAGAGAAGGTTATACGAACTCGCGTGGATCGGCGATCTCACCACACAAGCTCGATGCCGCTACCGTCGCCGGGGAGGCAAGGTATATCTGGGCCTTGTTGTTCCCCATCCTGCCCTTGAAATTCCGGTTGGCCGTAGATATGACCGTCTCCCCGTCGGCCGGCACCCCATTATGAGTGCCAACGCACGGTCCGCACCCGGGCGTCACAACTGCGGCGCCCGCCTCGATCAGATCCTGCAATATCCCCTCCCGGATCGCCTCGAGATACACCCGTTTTGAGGCCGGGGCCACAATGAGCCTGACCCTGGGGTGAATCTTCCTGCCCCTGAGAATCCCCGCAGCAACGCGCAGGTCTTCAAGCCTCCCGTTGGTGCAAGTGCCGATTACGGCCTGGTCGATCTTGATGCCGGCCACCTCAGTTATGGGGGCGACATTATCAACGCTATGGGGCCTGGAAACCTGGGGCAGGAGGTCAGACACATCATATTCGAGAACCCGCGCATAGTTCGCATCCTCATCAGCGCAAACTGGTTTGGGTTCTCTATTGGAGTGAGTCCTGACCCACCTTATGACCTTCTCGTCCACATTCATGAGGCCCGCCTTGGCGCCCATCTCGATGGCCATGTTTGAGATCGTGAACCTGCTCTCAACGCTCAACTCGGAAATAGCCTCGCCCGTATATTCTGCGGCCATGTAGGTGGCACCATCGGCCGTAACCTGGCCGATCAGGTAGAGTATCAAATCCTTGGAATATACCCCTTTAGGAAGACGGCCATGACAGATAAACTTTATCGTCTCAGGCACCTTAAACCAGAGATGACCGGATATCATGGCGGCTGCCAGGTCCGTCGAGCCCACCCCTGTTGAGAATGCCCCGAGCGCCCCGTAAGTGCAGGTGTGAGAGTCAGCGCCTACCACAAGGTCACCCGGAACCACGTGACCACGCTCGGGCATGAGCTGGTGGCAAACGCCCTCGCCTATATCATAAAGCTTGACGTTGTGCAGCGAGGCGAACTCCCGCATCATCCGGTGGAGATTGGATACCCCCTCGTTGGGGCTTGGGGCAGAATGGTCGATTACAAGGGCAATCTTGCTATCATCGAACACACGCTGCCCGTTCATCTCATTAAACGCCTTTATGGCCAGGGGCGAGGTCCCATCCTGACCCATCACGAAGTCAACCCTGGCCACAACGAGGTCATTTGCGTAAGCATCCTGGCCGGAGTGGCTGCTGAGAATCTTCTCTGCGATCGTTTTGCCCGTTTTGCCCAAATAAGTCCCCTCCATAACCTAGGCTTGCGTCCGATTCTTTTCCCGGACATAGTCATCATAAATATAAACTAGCTCCTTGTCAAACAGGCACCTCTTCAGATTAACAGCAGCTGCACGCACCCTGGCGAGGATTTCGTTAGCCTCTTTATTATCGAGAGTTATTCCGTATTCCTTAAACTTCGCGATGATGGCCCTGGTGCCCGAGTGCTTCCCGATCACGATCTGGCGCTGCAGCCCGACCTCTTCGGGTGCAAATACCTCATAGGTTGATGTATGCTTCAGCACACCGTCGGCGTGTATTCCGGCCTCATGGGCAAACATATTACTGCCGACGATCGGCTTCCATGCTGGCAGCTCTCTGGCCGACGCCCTCGCCACATATTCGGACAACTCCCTGAACCTCTCGGTCTTGATGCCAAGATCAATGCCGTGCAGGTGCTTCAGGGCCATCACAACCTCTTCGAGGGCCGCGTTGCCCGCCCGCTCGCCGAGACCGTTAACCGTGACGCCGACATACCCTGCCCCTGCACGAAGCCCGGCCAGGGCGTTGGCAGTGGCCATTCCAAAATCATTGTGGGTATGCATTTCAACGTCAATGCCGACGGTGTCTATGATGGTCTTGATGCGTTCATATATCGTAAATGGGTCCATGACCCCGACGGTATCGCAATATCGCAGCCT
The DNA here is from genome assembly GCA_012839815.1 of Bacillota bacterium. Lineage (GTDB taxonomy): Bacteria > Bacillota > SHA-98 > Ch115 > JABLXJ01 > JABLXL01. The sequence goes on from DUMQ01000137.1 coordinate 56,275, forward strand.
ATCAGCCCCGGCATTTTTTGCCTCGGTGGCAAATTTAATAAGGAACTCCATATCCGACCTCGAGGCATCCTCAGCATTGACCGAGACGTACAGGCCGTGTTTTTTCGCGTATTCCGTCGCCCTCACCATGCTGTCAAGCACCCACTGCCTATCGGCCTTGAGCTTATACTGGATATGTATATCCGATGTCGAGATGGAGATCGCCACGGCATCGACCCCGCATTCTATGGAAGCGTCTATATCGGCGATAACCGCACGGTTCCACCCCATTATGCTCGCGTTTAGCCCGGCATTGACTATTGACTTTATTGCTTCTCTCTCGTCGCCGCCCATGACAGGGATCCCGGCCTCGATCTGGTGAACTCCGATTTCATCAAGGATCTTTGCGATCCGAAACTTCTCGGCATTGGCAAACACCACCCCCGCCGTTTGTTCCCCGTCGCGAAGCGTTGTATCGACGAGCTTTATGTCCTTGCGCAGCCCTGCGCTATTCAAAGAAGGCGCAGCGGCATTCCATGTTGTCGCTCCCATCCTGCTCCTCTCCTTTCGGGGCCCCGGGCCCGGATACAGCTTTCATAACTCTTCCCACGTTGCCATTACTATATACCAGGAGAGCTAATCTTGTCAAGAGCAATTTTGTATATTTATTCACCACCGTGACCAAAGCCTGCCTTGACATAAAACCCGTCTGGCCGGATAATATATATAACGCCCGGGGGGAAGGAGGAGGGACCGGCAGGTGGAAACGGCCGGCCGCGCGCGCAACATAGCAAAAAACGTCGCAGGTGCTGTTCTCCTGAGCTTGATCAGCCTCGTAATTATACTCCACCTCACCAGGGGTTCCTTTTTCCTGCCCGATCTTTTCCGGATCGATCCTCTCTTCCTGGGCGCAGCTGCCGCCCTCGTCCTGGTGGGTTGGCTGCTCGACGCCGTGAGACTCATCATCCTGCTGAGAGCCCTCGGGGGCAGGATCGGCTTCCTGAGATCCCTCGCCATCACCCTTACGGGGGCCTTCGTCGCAGGCATTACCCCTTTCGATACCGGTGGGGAGCCCCTCCAGATATATCTCCTTCATCAAGATGGGATAACCCTGGGGGAATCCACTGCAGTTATAGCTATGAAGGTCCTCTTGAGCTCTCTGGCGAGGCTGTTTTTGGGCAGCATAATCCCGGTCTGGCTCTTCTTCAGCAAGAAAACATGGGATATCCCGCCCGGTATGAGCGTGGCGATCAGCACGGGGTTATTGCTCTACGCCCTTGCCTTTGGTATCGGCATACTCTTCATTATCCGCCCGGAATTCGCAAACTCGTTGCTGCCGCTCATCCTTCGCAACCGGATCGTATCTCGCCTGATCCCTCCCTCCACGACCGGGGCTATTATCGAGAGGGTCCGCACCGGGGTCCTGGAATTCAGGGGAGCCATAGTACGATTTATGCAGGAGGGGCGCTGGGCCCTGGCCATCGCCATAGTTACAAGCCTCCTGGGATGGGCCGTACTTTTCTCCATACCTGTACTCCTGCTACGCGGACTCGGCATAGATCCGCCATACGCAGAGGTTTTCGGTATAATAAGCATCTTCTATCTGGCCGCAGCCTACGCACCCACCCCTGGCTCAAGCGGGGCAATGGAGGTTGGATTCGCAATCCTGCTGGGCAGGTTTGTCCCCTTTCAGCTGATCGGCGTATTCGTCGCCGTGTGGCGCTTCATAACCTATTATTTAATGCTCCTTATCGGGGGTACCCTATTCGCCATTGGCATAGGGCGCGGCTGGAAGCGAAAACGGGGGCCGGGCGACTGACAACCGGACGACTGACAGGTGATCCAAAGACACCAGGAGAGCCCGGAGACCGAACGGTTCTGGTGGTCCAGCCCCGATCAATCTATGAGATGGATCTTGACCCCGCAGTTATCGCACTTCCCATCCTCGATGTGATAGCCGACAACCTCAAACCCCTGGCGCTCGATAACCTTCTGGCCGCAGTTGTAGCAGTAGGTATCGTTTCCGTCCCCACCTGGCACGTTGCCGATGTAAACGTACTTCAGCTTCTTTCGAGCGATCTCCCTCGCGCGCCTGAGCGTTGAGACTGGCGTGGGAGGGATGTCCAGCTTATACTGGGGGAAATAGCGTGAGAAGTGAAGCGGTATCTCTGTCCCGACCGATGCAACCCAGTCTACGAGGTTGCTTATCTCTCCGGTGGAATCGTTAAGGGTCGGTATTATAAGGTTTGTCAGCTCTATGTGACATTTCCCGTGCGCCCTCTCCACCGTTCTCAGGACCGGCTCAAGCTCACCGCCGCAAGTCTTCTGGTAAAACTCATCTGTAAACCCCTTCACGTCGATATTCATTGCATCAATATACGGTAAAAGCTCGGCAAGGGGCTCCTCATTTATCTCCCCATTTGTCACGACAACATTCTTCATACCGGCCTGGCGGGCGAGCCTGGCTGTATCGAACACGAACTCGTACCATACCAGGGGCTCCGAATAAGTATACGCAATTCCAATACATCCCATGCTACCCGCGTACCTCCTGGCCATATCCACCAGGGTGCCGGGCTCAATGTGTCGCGTAGGGGGATCCCCTTGGCTTATCTCCCAGTTCTGGCAAAACCGGCACAACAGGTTGCAACCCCGCGTCCCAACTGAGAGAACCATCGACCCGGGGAAAAAGTGATAAAGGGGCTTCTTCTCAATAGGATCTAGAGCAAGAGAAGTATATTCACCATAGCCTATTGCATAGAGGGTCCCATCCACGTTTTTCCTCGTCCGGCAGACCCCGACCGCCCCCGGCTTGATCCTGCATCGCCTGGGACAGAGCAAACAGCGGATAGCATCGTCGAGCCTCTCATAAAAACGCGCTTCTATCAAGCTTACAACCTGGTTCAAAAAGGCTCACAATACATAACAATTACTAAGTTAGTGCACAAAGATTTCTGCCTTTCTGGCACTCGCATAGGGAGTCTCGCATCTCACCGCCAGGCGGACGCGGCTAAGTGTAAGTTCGAAGATTACTGACGTTTTGCCAGGGGTTGCCGGTGCTTGCGTTCCGGGGACGGCGCGCTTGCGGCGCGCCTCCGTTGAAATTTGGCGCGAGGGCCTTGCCAAATTTCAAAAGGCCCCGTCACGCAAGCACCGGCAACCCCTGTGACGTGCTGGTAAACTGGCACAAATCAA
>DUMQ01000138.1 GCA_012839815.1 Bacillota bacterium
AGGATAGACGTCGAGGTGATAAATAACTTGCCATCTCATCGGGCTAAGTGGCAAGATACTTTCCAGTGCAGCGAGCAGGTGGTAACTAACTTGCCAGCCTGGCGCGCAGAGTGGTAAGATACTTGCCGGTTCGACGAATGGGTGGTAATTAGCTTACCACTTCAGCGTGTAAAGTGGAAGAATACTTACCACCCCATCATAGGAAGTGGAAAGATACTTGCCAGTCTGACGCTCAGCCGGCAAACAGTCATGAATTCAGGATTCATGGATTTGATCATTGACAGCGCTAGATATTTCTTGTTATAATTTACTTAAATTAAGCTATATAATACATATGATTAAGGCGATGATCGGGGAGAGTAGGCACGAGTTGCGACGGTCCAAGAGAGCCGGCGTCGGTGGGAATCCGGCACCGTGGACCGTGCCGAATGGGCCCGCGAGCCGCAGGCCAAACGCGGAATAGCCCGTTAGTAGGCTGTGCCGGGGGCCTCCCACCGTTATCAGGGAGAGAGCATCGACCGGAGTTGTTGCGTCGCTATCGCCATATCATGATGCTATCGCCATATCGTCGTGTCGCTATTCCTGGTTAATTTAGCATGGCAGCTTTGTTTATTGTCGTTCTAGCGTCAGGGTCCGGGCGCCTTAGCGGCGTGGCGCATCGAGGTCCGTGCTTTACACAAGTGGGCCTGCGTAATTGCGGGTGGATAGGCATATCTCAGGCAGGCCAATCAGGGTGGCACCGCGAGAAGACCCTCGTCCCTCATCCAGGGGCGAGGGTTTTTGATTCGGGCCTCCGGCCCGGCCAGGGCGAGAGCCATGACTAAAGCCATGATCAGGACCGGGGCCGGGGAACCGGACGAGGTCATGCAAAAATCAAGCAAGAACAGGCAAACAAAAAGAAGGGGGATGTGACGAGTGAAATTGAACAGATTCGTGAGGGTCGCTTTGCTCATGGCTATCGGGCTTATCCTGCACTATGTTGTTCCTCCAATCGTTCTCGGCATGAAACCCGATCTTCTTCTCAGCATGTTATTTATCGTAATTTTGATGGAAACCGATGTTAAACTGGCACTTGAGGCTGGAATCATCGGTGGAATCCTGACCGCGCTTACCACGGGGTTTCCCGGGGGGCAGGTCCCAAATCTCATTGATAAGATCATTACCACGTTCTTTGTGCTTGGGCTCATAAGAATGTTGCGTCACAAGGTAAGTGAAAAGGTTCTACTTTTCATAGTCCCCATACTTGGGACCATAGTAAGCGGAGCGGTGTTCTTGGGGTCAGCCCTCTTGATCGTTGGATTGCCGGGGCCTTTCAAAGTCCTCTTCACGACGGTCGTGCTCCCGGCTACGCTGGTCAACACTATAGCAGTAGTCGTCCTCTACCCGCTGGTCCTAATGAGCGAGCGAGCGGTGAGCGGGAAGCAGAATCTCAAAACTACTTGATGGTTATTACTGGCACAAGGCGCCCCCGCATCTCTTCGCTCGGAGGACGAGGCCAGGTGTGCGCCGCGTCCGCGCGGGTATCATCCCGGCGGACGCGTCTAAGTGTAAGTTCGAAGATTACTGATGTTTTTCCAGGGGATGCCGGTGCTTGCGTTCCGGGGACGGCGCGCTTGCGGCGCGCCTCCGTTGAAATTTGGCGCGAGGGCCCTGCCAAATTTCAAAAGGCCCCGTCACGCAAGCACCGGCATCCCCTGGGACGTGCTGGTAAACTGGCACGAATTAAGGAACCTACACTTAGGCGAGCAGGCTGCGTCCGCCGGGCGGAAGGATGCGAGGCACCCTATGCGAGTGCCAAAAAGGGCAGAGATTCTTGCGCACTAACTTAGCAATTCGCCTTATTCATCTGCGTTCTGTTCGCCTTCAACCCGCGTCCACCCGCGGCGCAGCCGGTATGAACGCCTGGGTGGTACGGGTTTCGAGAGGTCCTCATACTTTACCTTGTACTTTCTGGCAATGCTCTTCCAGCTGGTCCCGCGTGCCCTCAGGGCCAGCACGCTAGTGGGTGTCACGCGCGCGCGCGCCGAAAGATTCAAGGCTACGGTGATATCGGAATATTTATAGCCTTTCGTGAGCCAGAGTGTTATATCACGCTCCGGCACGGCGTAATATTCCGAGAGGAATCTCACGTACATGGCTCGTTCAAATCTAGCATCATCGTACTCGCCGTAGGTTTTGTACCTGTAGGCCGCGACCTTGCTGTAGCTATGACCCTTTTTCTTGGCCTTTACGATGTCCGAGGCCAGCCTTCCCCAGCCGTGGCCCTTCCCGCGCATAACCAGGACCTCCGTGGGGCTGCTGTAGCTATCCGCTGATATATAAAAGAGAGATACGAGCGCCGTTGGCGTGGGCGGTACAGGTGCGCCCCCCCGGCTCTCGAGCTCGAATATCATATGAGTATCTATTCCAAAGAATGCTGACATGCAGCCAAGGAAGAGCGCATCGGCTACTTCCACATCAGGGTCGTTGACCGCCATGTGAAATGATACCGACGGGTTCCCCGACCCCGTAAATGTTATCGAGAAGGATGCTGAACCCGATCCTGATTTGGGGGGCTGCGATAGGCCCACAGCCAGCGCTGTTGCTGGTGACGCCTCCATGATTGACACCCCCATGATCACCGGCGGCATCGTGTCAGGGGGGATGGCCAGGTAAATTCCTAGGCAGACGATGGCGCCTATCGTAGTGGTTAAGATCTTCTCTAGCCCCTTCCTCGATAACTTCCACGAGCAGACGCTGACATAGCCCATCATGAAGCATCCCTCCATAATTTAACTCCATGTTTGAATCAAAGTATTAAGCTAAAGCCTGCCTGTGTGCAGGTCTCTTCTCCAAATAAGCTGGTGAGGTCTCGCCCCTATATAGGGGTTCGATGGCGGGCTGTGGATTGAGTCTCAAGACGAGCCTGTTTTTATTCACCATAAGTGTATGACATCAGACCAGGTCTCCAAACAAAAATTGATAAATTTGATTCAGCGTTCCCAGGACTTTTGATTGGAATGTTGTATCCCGGGACCGCAGCGGATATATACATCCACACATCCACTCAGAGAACAGAGATCCGTCTGATGCTGGTGCATAGGGCCCAGGAGGTCTTTACCTCGTTTAGTGTGTTATGCATGTAATTTGGATGGAAGAGATTTCTATTAAATCTCAGCGAAATACAAGAAGGAAAAACGTAACGAGTGTAGAAGTATATTTTATGCAGAACGCTGTTCAGTAAAACTGAACGTCATGTCGCTACAGACGTCATACATGACGCCGCAGATGGTGTATAGATAATAATAGATAATAGATAACCAGCTATTATAGGTAATTTTGGATAATTTGGTGATTTCAGATGCGCATCATCCAGGATCCTGACCGGGACCGCGGGAATACGGTCAAGTCGCTTTTTAAGGTAATGGACATACTCAGGTGTTTTTCCGAAGATAAGCCGGAGTGGGGCGTAAGCGAACTCAGTCGGCGCCTTGGCCTGCCCAAGAGCACGGTGCATAGCATTCTTGCGACCCTTGAGAAGGGCAGGTTTGTGGAGAAAAACCCTAATAATAATTGCTACAGGCTTGGCCTGAGGATATTTGAGCTGGGTTACGTGGTCCGCTGCAGCATGGGCATCCGGGAATATGCGATTCCCTATCTCGAAGACCTCCAGGAGAAGACCCAGGAGATAGTCTACTTCACGGTTCCATGCGAGGGTGAGGTCCTGTATATTGAGGCAGTCTACCCATCAAAAAGGTTGGTCCATTACTCGATTGTCGGGCGCAAAGCTCCCATGCACTGCACAGGGGTAGGCAAGGCGATCCTGGCCTATCTCCCGGATGAGGTGGTCGACGAGATTATCCGCATAAAGGGCCTTACCCGGTATACCGAGAACACCATCACCGACGCCCTGGCCCTGAAGGAGGAGCTTGCCCTCACCCGGCAGCGTGGCTATGCCATAGACAACAGGGAGCATGACCCCGGGATCAAATGCGTAGCTGTGCCTATAAGGGACAGGTGGTCAGGGAATGCGGTCGGTTCCATAAGTGTATCCGGGCCCGCCCTTCATTTCTCGGACGAGCGCATACCGTATTATGCGGAGCTTGTCATGGATACCGCGCGGCAGATAGGCAGGAAGGTCACGGAGCTGCCGTTTTCTGATACGGTTATTTTGCCGGCCCGCAGAGAAGATAAGGCATAAGTTAGGCTGCATATTAGCTTACATATGTTTTACATATCCATTGACTCCTCACGACCCGGGGGATTAATATTATGACTAATGCTTAGGTTTAAGATATGGTTCTTCTTATATTTGGGGCTTACGGGTCGCCGGGCTGATATCCTCGGGTAGATATTTACGACTAATATCCTGAACGCCGTTCAATATGCCTGAACAACGAAAATTAAAATGATATAGGGTGGATATTAAGGTTCAATTAATGGTAGATTAGGGTTCAATTATAATTCAATTATAAAAAGGGGGGTAATGACCCGTTGAAGCCTTTATCTGACAATGTAGTAAAGATACCGAGGTCTGGCATCCGCGGGATCATGGACGTCGCGGAACAGATGAACGATGTCATCCACCTGGAGGTTGGTCAACCTCACTACGATACGCCTGCGCATATTAAGGAAGCTGCTAATAAGGCGCTCCAGGATGGATATACAAGATATACGCCCAACGCAGGTCTACCTTCCCTCAGGGCTTTGCTTGCGGATAAATTGAGGCGGGTTAATGGGATAAAGGTTTCCCCTGAGGGCATTGCAGTAACCCCCGGCGGCGTATTCGCGTGCGCATCGGCGCTTTTCACCATAGCCAAGGCCGGCGACCAGGTTCTCCTCCCGGAGCCTGGCTGGCCCAATTACAGTTTTCAGACACGAGTTATCGGAGTCGAGCCTGTATACTACCATTTGAACCCGTCTGCGGGATTCCTGCCCGACCTCGATGAGATGCGGTCTCTCATCAATGAGAGGACCCGAGCCATCTTGATCAACTCGCCTTCGAACCCGTGCGGGAGCGTATTCCCGGAACCGGTGCTGCGGGGCATTCTCGATCTTGCGCGTGAATACGATCTATACCTCATCTCGGATGAAGTATACGAGGATATCGTGTACGAGGGCAAACACTATAGCCCCGGGGCCTGGGACGACGAGGGCCGGGTCCTTACAGTCTTCAGTTTCTCGAAGGCATATGCGATGACAGGCTGGCGTATCGGTTATGTAGCTACCACAGAGGAGATATGCAAGAACTTCTCTAAATTCTCCGAGTCAATGGTTTCATGTGTCAGCTCAGTATCGCAAAAGGCCGCAGAGGCCGCGATCACAGGCCCGCAGGACTTCGTGGCCGCAATGGTTGCCCAGTACAAGCGCAATCGAGACATTATCATGAGCATTTTTGCCGGAGCTGGTATAGTTGCTTACAAGCCAGCCGGTGCATTCTACATGCTGCTGGATATCGGGGATACGGGCCTGGATTCATATGCCTTTACCTTGAAGTTACTTGAGGCCAAACACGTGGCGGTGGCTCCCGGCTTAACCTTCGGACCCCGGAGCGACAATTACGTCCGGATCTCCTTCTGTAAGGATGAAGAATCCGTTGTTGAGGGGGCCAGGAGGATCGCCGACTTTATAAGCCGGCTTTACGTGCGAGGGTAGCGAGGGGTTAAGAGCAATAAGCAATAAGAGATAGATAAAGAGATAGATAAAGAAGAGAAGAAGAGGAGAGTCTTTCGATGGGCGATACCATCATAAGCCTCAAAGGCGTAGAGAAGTGGTATGGAAATCACCACGTGCTTAGGGGGATAGACCTAACTGTCGAACGTGGAGAGGTTCTTGTCTTGATAGGACCGTCCGGTTCAGGGAAGTCCACGCTTCTCCGTTGCATCAACGGGCTGGAGGCCATTCAGGGCGGCGAGATTGTAGTAGATGGGTTTAATGTCAAAAGCCGGCAAGGCCTTGTATCTCTCCGGAGAGAGATAGGCTTTGTGTTCCAGTCGTTTAACCTGTATCCGCATATGACAATTCTCCAGAATATAACACTGGCGCCGATAAAGGTTAGAAGAATGAAGAGGGCCGAGGCCGAGGAAATAGCAATGTCTTATCTGAGACGCGTAGGAATTGCGGACCAGGCCCACAAATATCCCGCAGCCCTATCAGGAGGCCAGCAACAACGCGCGGCGATCGCTAGGGCGCTGGCGATGAGTCCCAAGATAATGCTCTTCGACGAACCGACGAGCGCCCTTGATCCCGAGATGATCGCCGAGGTCCTGGACGCCATGATTGACCTGGCCAAGGGGGGCATGACCATGGTTGTCGTAACACACGAGATGGGCTTTGCAAGGGAAGTTGCAGACAGGATCGCCTTTATGGATCAGGGCTCAATTATAGAGATAGGGACCCCTGAGGTTTTCTTTACAGGCCCACGCGAGGAGCGTACGAAGAAGTTCTTAAGCCAGATACTTTAAGATACTCTGGTTACTCTAGTTATTTAATTATTTATATTTCCTTCTTCCTTGCAATACTTCTTGGACAAAATCCTTTCAAGGTGGTGGTGTTGCGGTAGCGATAGTGGTGGACGGTAGCGATATCTGTTTTAGATTCAGGAAGGCGGGTTTAGGGGATATTTCAAGGGTATTTAAAAGGTTTAAAAGGATATCTGAGGAGGTTCTAAAGTATGAAGGGATCTAGTCCTGGAAAATCGTGGTTGTTGCTTACAGTTGCAATTTGCCTGACCCTGCTGATGGTTGGCTTCAGCACCTTTGCCTCGGCGAGTGCTTCTCTCCTTGATACAATCAAGCATAGAGGCAAAATCATCGTCGGGGTCCAGACATCAGCTCCCCCTGCATCTATGGTAAACGAGAAGGGCGAGATCGTTGGGTTCGAAGTCGACCTCGCAAAGGCTATAGCCGAAAAACTAGGTGTCAAGGTGGAGTTCAAGCAACTCACCGATGCAACCAGGATTCCATCGATCTTGCAGGGGAGCACGGATATCGTCATAGCTACGATGACGCATACCCGGGAAAGAGATAAGGTTGTTGATTTCAGCATAACCTATTTTGTAACCGGCCAGCGAATACTGGTTCCCAAGAATAGCCACATCAAGGGTATCACGGACTTAGCAGGTAAGAAGGTCGGCGTGCCGCGGGGTAGCACGAGCGAGCAAAATGTTGCAAGAAAGCAGCCGAAGGCGAGGATCCTTGCCTTTGATGATATCCCCACCGCATTTTTAGCGCTTCAGCAGGGCGCCGTCGATGCCATATCCAGCGATGAGAGCGTATTGCTCTCTACGAAGGCGAATGCAAAGGATCCCAATGCCTGGAAGGTTGTGGGTGAATACTTTAGCTCGGAGCCTTTTGGGATTGCGATGCGCGAGAATGATTCCAAGCTTCGCGATTTTATAAACAATGCCCTGATAGAGCTGTGGCAGAGCGGGGAATTCAAGAAGATCTACGATAAATGGTATGGCCCTGGAACTAAGTATGAACTGCCGTTGAATTTCGAGATGGAAGTGTGGCCGTAAGAGGGATAGGCTGTAAGCAGGATACGCCGGTAGGATAGGCTGGATAGAATAGGCCGGCGGATGGGCCGCAGTAGAGAACCTGGTGGCAGGGAGCCTGCTCTGCTGTGGCCCCACGCCGCGCTCCCGACCCTCGGTCTCCGGCATTTATTGGGTCTGTTTATTGGCTTGTTCTCTGTTATCTTTTGCTTGCTGTCTCGTATCTTTTGTCTATAGTCTTATTGAAAATGTGTCGCTTGAGAATGAAAATGTGTTACTTGAGAATGCGATGCTCGATAGACGGGGGGTTCATCCCTTGGGACTGGACTTCAGTATACTGCTTGAAAAACCTTATTCTGAATGGCTCTTGAGCGGTCTCCTGACCACCCTGAAGCTTACAGGGGTCGCGATTGTAGGTAGCACAGTGCTGGCCGTGATCCTGATAGTGCTGAGGATGTCGGGACAGCGGGTCCTGGGTAGCATAGTAAAGGGGTATGTTCATTTCTTTCGGAATACACCGTTTCCTGTTCAAATACTCTTCTGGTATTTCGCGTTTCCTACAGTACTCCCGGAATGGGCCCGGACCTATCTCTATGACAGGAATTTCGAGTTCATAGCAGCCTCCGTAGCCCTGATCCTTTATACTGCTGCTTATATCTCGGAGCACTTCAGGTCGGGAATAAATGCGATCCCTAAAAGCCAGATGGAATCAGCCCTCTCTACAGGGTTAACATACATGCAGAGCATGAGGTACATCATATTGCCCCAGGCTTTCAGGCTGAGTTTGCCGCCCCTTATTAGTGAGTACCTCAGTATAGCCAAGAATTCATCTGTTGCCATGACGATTGGGGTTGCCGAGATAACGGCGATGTCCCGGAGGGTTGAGTCTTACACCTTCAGGGCATATGAGTCCTTCGCTGTGGCTACGTCTGTATATTTAATCTTATCCCTCTTGACCTCGTTGGTCTTGAATTATTATAACAGCCGGGTCCTAAATATAGAGACTCGCAACGATGTGCCTAGAAAGAGGAGAAATAGGTATGCATTGGGGAACAGTAATGCGCTTTAGCAAATTTCTGCTTTCAGGCGCTTTCCCTGAGGGCCCCCTTGGCGGCCTTCTCTTGACACTTGAACTTTCGCTGGTGGCCGGGGTGGGATCTTTTGCGGTCGGCCTGGTGTTTGGGTTGTGCCGGGTGTCGCGGTTTAAGCTTATCCGTATTATAGCAACGATATACGTTGAGGTAGTGCGCGGGATTCCGTTCATAATGGCGCTATTTTGGTTCTACTTCCTTTTCCCCAGGCTGGTCGGGTTGCAGATGACGGAAGTGCAGAGCGCGCTGATAGCTTTGACGTTCTTCTTTGGGGCCTATGCCACGGAAATAGTGCGCGCCGGCATATTGTCTGTACCAAGAGGCCAGACAGAGGCTGCGCTCGCCACAGGATTGAATTCCTTGCAGTTGATGATCTATATTGTGCTCCCTCAGGCTTTTCGTAATATGATACCATCTTTCGTCAACCTCTATGTAAGCTTGATAAAGGATACCTCCCTCGCATATTTTATTGGGGTTGTGGAGTTGACTGGCGCGGCTACCCAGGTCATGAGGCGGGAAAGCGCCGCTACTTTTGAGATATTCGTCTTCATCCTCGTAATATACTTGTTGCTCTGTTCGGCGTTAAATGCGCTAAGCGATAAACTCGAGCACAGGTTTGCAATAGCCGTAAAACATTGATCGCAATAAGCGTAATGCATTGCAATAGCCAATAATATAATGCATTGATCAACGTGACAATACCGGTGCGAAGGGAATGACTGTTCAAATGAGACCGGAGATCGAAGGTATAATCGTGGCTATGGTCACGCCATTTGATGAAACGGGATCAGTCGATGCAGCTCGTATCAGGGGTTTGGTGGACTTCCTGATCGAAAGGGGTGTTAGTGGCCTATACCCCTGTGGCACAACAGGGGAAGCGCTCCTCTTATCTTCGGATGAGCGCAAGTATGTGGCAGAGAGCGTGGTTAAGGCAGCGCGGGGACGGGTCCCGGTAATCGTCCATACAGGGCACATCTGCGTAGAGACCGCTATCGAGCTCACCCGGCACGCACGTGACATCGGCGCGGCGGGGGTCGGGATCGTGGCTCCTTACTTTTACAATATTGGGGATGAAGGGATCTACCGGTATTATGCGCAGATTGCGCAGGCTGTACCTGATTTCCCTCTCCTTCTCTATAATATACCTCAGTGCACGGGGAATAGGATCAGGGCGGAGGTCGTGAAGCGCCTGGTGTCCAATTATCCAAATATCATCGGGGTCAAAAATAGTACCGGCGACCTCATGGAATTTCGTTCGTTTGTGGAGCTATCCCCGGATTTTTCGGTGTACCTTGGATGCGACGGGTTGCTCCTGGCTTCGTTATGCGTGGGAGGGAGGGGGGCAGTATCGGGCAATGCCTGCGTCTTTCCCGAGCCCTACGTGGAGCTATATAAGGCCTGGAAGGTAGGAGACCTCGGTCGCGCCCGCGAAATCCAGAGGAGTATAGACGCGGTTAAGGATGCGCTGAGGGATGGCGGCGACATAAGCTTTTTGAAGAATGCGCTCAGGCTCCGGGGCGTGGATGTTGGGGATGTAAGGGCTCCGCTGGTGCGGGCCTCATCTGAGGATGTCGCCTCGTTAAAGTATGCCCTTGAGAGGCTTGAAACCTCAGGTATATAGGCAAGGAAATGAACTTACATTTCGAGGGAGTTAGGGGGCTTAAAACGTGCTTCGAATAAACAGGGTAAAAGACCGCATCAGGGCTGGGGAGACAGTCTATGGGCCGTTTTTGAAGTGTTCGGCTCCCCAACTTGTCGAGGTCATGGGCAACGCCGGGTTCGATTTCGTCCTCATTGACATGGAGCATGGCCCGCACACTACGGAAACAGTGGAAGGGCTTATCAGGGCCGCTACCGTGGCCAATTTTGATGCTATAATCCGGGTGCCCGAAAACCGGGAGAATGCGATCCTAAAGGCCCTTGATGGCGGTGCGCACGGGATACTCGTGCCGCATGTGAGCGGGCCTGAGGAAGCCAGGCAGGTGGTGGCTGCTGCTAAGTTCGCTCCCGAAGGGGAACGGGGGATGGATATATATGCTCGCTCTTCGGGCTTCGGGGAGATTCCAAAGGGTGACTACCTGAGGCAGGCAAATGAAACGACCCTTGTCGCTATTCAAATAGAAGGGGCTGAAGGGGTAAGGAATCTTGGTGATATTCTAGATGTCTCCGGTATAGACGTGATATTCGTCGGTCCATACGACCTCTCGCAGTCACTCGGTATACCGGGGCAGATCGACCATCCGGAACTAGTGGCGAAGGTAAAGGAAATCGTCGGCCTGGCTAGGGGGGCCGGGAAGGCCGTAGGTATATATGTTGATACTCCGGAGGCGGCGCGCAGGTGGCGTGCCCTAGGCGTGCGGTTCATAGCCATATCCGTGGACGTGGCCATCTTTGACCAGGCGTGCAGGCGGATGGTAGCGGATTTGAAAGAAGGCCCTGCAATCAAGCATTGAGGCCCTAAGTCCTGGAAAAGTGGTGATAGTCCTCGAGCTCGCACTTAGGGTAGGATAGGGTGGGGTAGGGTAGGAAAGGATATCTAGGGAAGAATATCCATGAGCAATAGGGTCGGTAAATATGGGTAGGAGTTGCTGCGGATATGGGTCAGGCCTGTTTGCTTGGCATAGATATAGGAACAAGTTCATGTAAGGTTACTCTATATGATATTCAGGGGAATCTCATCGCGCAAGCGAGCGGGGATTACCCCGTGTCGCGGCCTTCGCCCCTAGAGGCGGAGCAGGATCCTAGGGACTGGTGGGAGGCTGCGAAACGGGCTATCATCGAGGTCGTAAACAGCCCCGGGGTGGATAAGGCGTCGATCAAGGGGATAGGCCTTAGCGGGCAGACCCCTAGCCAAGTCCTGGTGGACAGGCAAGGTAACCCTGTGAGGCCCGCCATAATCTGGCAGGATGCAAGGGCGACGAGGGAAGCTGCGTGGCTCAGGGATAAGGTAGGCCGGGAGCGGTTGCAAGAGTTCCTGGGCATGGACCTCCCCATCGAGCCTACCTGGACTCCTGCGAGGCTGCTCTGGCTATCCCGCAATGAGCCCGGGAGCCTGGAGAGGGCTTATAAGATACTGCAGCCGAAGGACTATATAGGCCTCAAGCTCACGGGGGAATTCTTTTCTGATGCATGGTCATCGAAGGGCCTGGTCCACCTCATAACAGGCTGGCCGGTTCGTGAATACCTCGAGCTTGTCGGGGTGGATGCGGGCCATGTGCCAAGATGCTTCCGTCCATTTGAGGTTGCAGGTTACACGACGCGCGCGGCTGCGGAAGAGACCTCGCTCCCCCCAGGGATACCGGTGGTTGCAGGTTGGAGCGATGCGCTGTGCGGTATGCTCGCCTTGAAGGCCTTTAGTGGTCCCGCTAGGGGCTTCAACCTGTCCGGGACGTCTGAAATAGCGGGGGTTAGTTCGTCAGACACGGTGAGCGATCCGCTGGGCCTCGTGCCGGTGCCGCGGGAGTTAACGGGCGAGGTGGCGATCCTCTATGGTCCAACTCAGTGCGGGAGCGATTCTTTGAAGTGGTTTATGGAGGCGTTTGGACCCTCTGCGTCACTGTCGCCTGGCGGGCAGCTCGACTCTGGCCGGATAGCCGGCGGGGATGCCGGGGCGGCCGGATTTCACGAGCTGATACGCGAGGGCATCACGGGTTCAACTTTGACTTCAAATTCAAGCCCATCCTCATCCTCGTCCTCAGCCTTAGCCTCAACCTCGGGCTCAAACTCGGCCCTAGGCTCAGGCTTGGGCTCAACGACAAGCCCGACTCCGGGCCCCATGATATTCCTGCCCTACCTGCGGGGGGAGCGCGCGCCCATATGGGATCCCCTGGCAAAGGGGGTCTTCCTCGGGGTGACGCGCGAGCATAGGAAGGCCGATTTCATAAGGGCTGTGCTCGAAGGGGTGGCATTCAGCGTCAGGCACGTCCTCACCACAGCGGAGGAGGCCTCCGGCGTCACGGCGCCATCTGCGGCCCTTGCGGGCGGCGGGGCGCGCAACCATGAATGGAACCAGCTGAGGGCGGATGTGCTGGGCCGGCCAGTCGAAGTCCTGGAGGTTGTGGAGAGCGGTACCCTCGGAGCCGCTATCCTGGCTTCTGTTGGGGCAGGTATCTATGAAAGCGTTCGCCTGGCCACGGAAGGCATGGTAAGGATAGCGTCAGTATATGAGCCATCCACCAGCAGGCGGGGGAAATACGACGAGCTCTTTGAGGTCTACAAGGACACGTACAGGGCACTGAAGGGGCTGTTCCCCAGGCTCTGCCGGTGATTCGCCGATTCGCCAGTAACTTGCCGGTAATCTTGATCGCGACCGATATCCGGCTACGCCGGTCATCGATCCTTGTATCTCAGGGCCCTTGTAGCATTGAGGATGGCCAGGAGTGCTACGCCCACGTCGGCGAAGACGGCTTCCCACATGGTTGCTACCCCAACGGCGCCCAGGGCGATGAAGAGGCCCTTTGTGGCAAGGGCGAGCGTTATATTCTCCATTATGATCTTCCTGGTGTAACGCGCGACCCCGACCGCGGTGACGAGCCGGGAGGGCATATCTTCCATTATGACCACGTCGGCGGCCTCGATAGCCGCGTCGGAGCCGAGGCCGCCCATGGCGATCCCGACGTCCGCCCTGGTGATCACGGGGGCATCGTTGATCCCGTCCCCTACAAAGGCCAACTTCTGGCCGTCCCTCCTGGCGAGCGACGATTCAAGCTCCTCCAGCTTTCGCACCTTGTCCTCGGGCAAGAGCTCCGCAAAATATCCATCCATCCCGAGCCTTGAGGCCACCATCCGGGCAACCCCCTCGTCGTCGCCCGTCAACATGATGATCCTCCTGACGCCGAGGCGCCTTAGGCCCTCGACGGCCCGGGCCGCGTCGGGCTTTATCTCGTCAGAGATGATGATGTAACCCGCGAATACCCCGTCCATGGCCACATACACTACGGTACCTTCTACGTCGCATGAATCGTGGGGTATATTCTCGCGGTGCATCAAACGGTCATTGCCGGCCACGACCACCTTGCCGTCCACGCGCGCCTTTATCCCATGGCCCGCGATTTCCTGATAGTCCTGAACTCGGCCCTGCACGCGATTGGTTCCGGTCTCGGCTTTACCGTGACCCGTCTCATCGGACTCACCGGCCGCCCCGCGATAAGCCTCCTGGATCGACTTTGCTATAGGGTGGTTGGAGTGAGATTCCGCAAGGGCCGCAAAGCGCAGTAGCTCCTCCCTCGTGAAGCCGTTTCTGGTAGCCACCTCAGAAACGCGAAACACCCCCTTTGTGAGCGTGCCCGTCTTGTCAAATACCACCGTGTGGAGATGAGTCAGCGCCTCAAGGAAGTTCGCACCCTTGACAAGTATGCCATGGCGCGATGCGCCCCCGATGCCGCCGAAATAACCCAGGGGTATGGAAATCACAAGGGCACACGGGCAGGAGATCACGAGGAGGACAAGCGCCCGGTATATCCATTCCTTGAATGTGGCGCCGGGCATCACGAGCGGCGGCACGACCGCCAGGGCGACAGCTCCCGCGGTGACCACGGGGGTGTAGAGCCGCGAAAACCTGGTGATAACTTGCTCCGTGGGGGCCTTCCTGGCGCTGGCGCGTTCCACGAGGTCGAGGATCCTTGAAACAGAGGAATCGGCGAAACACCTCTCAACCTTGACCTCCAGGAGACCGCTTCCATTCACCATGCCGCTCAGGACCTTCTCACCAGCCTCCACCTTTTTAGGGACCGACTCGCCTGTCAGGGCAGAGGTGTCGACAAATGAGGCGCCCTGGATGACAACGCCGTCCAGCGGTATGCGCTCGCCGGGGTTCACCACGATGACCTGGCCCACGGCGACCTCTCCCGGCGACACCCTCCGGATTTCTTCACCGGACTTCAGGTTGGCATAGTCCGGCCTGATATCCATCAAGGCGGAGATGGACCGGCGCGATCGCTTTACGGCCATATCCTGGAAGAATTCGCCAACAGCAAAGAACAGCATTACCCCGGCGGCCTCAGCTAGCTGGTGAATGAGGATGGCCCCGCCCGTCGCAACGGTCATCAGGAAGTTTTCATCGAATATCTCACCCTGCACCATGTTTTTCAAAGCCGTCCATACGATCTTACCGCCTACAAGGAGGTAGGCGGCCAGGAACACGAGGTATTCCATGGAGGCGTAGGGCGTTTCATGAAGCTGGCGTTCGAATATGATTCCGAATATGAAGAGCGCGGACGCGATAATGATGGCGGGGGCCTGGTTCTTTGAGCCCCTCTCCTCCTCTTCCCCGGCAGCGGCATCGACCATGGCCTCTTCCTCGCCATCCTGCTGTAGACACCCTGTTGAAGCGCAACCCACTATCATCTTCCTCTCGTATCGGATTACTCGTATCGTATTATTCGTATCATGAATGGAGGGACCGGACTATGAACGGATAACCCTGATGGCCGTGCGTCTCGGCAAAATGTTTCTAGGTATCCTCGGCAAAATGTTCCTGGGCCTGCCGGATGAGATTCACGATGTGATCGTCATCGAGGGAATAGTAGACCATCTTGCCCTCCCGGCGATACTTGACGAGGCGCAGGGCCCTCAGGAGCCGGAGATGGTGCGATATCGCCGGGAGACTCATCTCCAGGAGTTGAGCTATATCGCAGACGCAGAGCTCTTCCTGGGCGAGGAGATAAAGGATCTTGGTGCGCGTTTCATCCCCCAGAACCTTGAATACCTCGGATAGGCCAGCGACCTCCAGGAGTTTATCCCTGAGCCGGGTATCTTTTCCACTTTTTTCAGATGGACGGAAGTCGTCGCAGATATCCCCATTTGAAGGGGAACGTACGGTGCTCATATGGTGACACTCCCCTGAAATTAAGATAGATTTTTTGTTATGACTGTGGCCCGCGTTATAGCCAGCCGAAGGTCATGATCTTGGGACGAGGAGCCGAATAGTGGAAAATAGCTTATGAATTAAGCAATTGTTTAATTAAGTATAGTTTACTGCTAGCGGTTATGTCAAGAGCTTGCTTTACACAGCTGGGGTTGTGACATAAAATGCCAAAGGATGCCGGTTTTAAGTGGCCCGAGGCGTCGTTGGATACCGGGATATCGGGGTACTGGGGCACCGGGACACTGGTACACTGGAGGATGGGAAATTGCCATATCATGGGTGATATGATAAAATAAATCTGGCGAAGCCGGTAATCGGATATCGGGTTAGCTCCGGAGGTGATGGTAGTGGAAACCAAGATCGGTAGAACCCTCGTCCGCCTCGTGCGAGGAGACATAACTCAACAAGAGACGGACGCCATCGTAAACGCCGCCAACTCGAGCCTCATGGGAGGCGGGGGGGTCGATGGCGCCATTCACAGGGCTGGCGGGCCTGAGATCCTGGAGCAGTGTAAGAAGATCCGCGACGAAAGGGGCCCCTGCCCGACGGGAGAGGCTGTCATAACCACAGCAGGGAGGATGAAGGCGCGTTATGTCATCCATACGGTGGGCCCTATATGGTACGGCGGCGAGCGCGGCGAGGATGACCTGCTTGCAAGCGCTTACCGTAACAGCCTGCGCTTGGCGTGCGAACATGGCCTGCGTACCATCTCCTTCCCGTCCATCAGCACAGGCGCTTACCGGTTTCCGGTGGAGCGTGCGGCCCGGGTGGCTCTCAGGACCGTAAAAGAGTTCCTCTCGAGCGGCGGCAATGCCAATGGTAGGGGCGAGGACGGCAGTAGCTCGGGCGGTAGCTATAGCCTGAGTAGCTGTGGCCTGGATGAGGTGAGGTTTGTCCTCTTTTCCGATTCTGATTTGAGGGTTTACGAAGAGGCTCTCAGGGAGATTGCAGCCGGAAAGGGCGACTAATATGGCGTAATATGGCGCTGATGTTGGAGCAGGTTAAGACATAACACCTATTCCTGCGCGAAGCCGGGCGAAAGCCAGCCGTTGCCTGCAAGCAAAACGGTGGCGCGCGACCAGGTGGCGCGGGGCCGGGTGATGGTGCAGCGGGATGAGGCATTAGGGTGGTGCACCGTAGGGCAAAAAGCACCTGGAGGAAGGCATCGAATGAGAGCCGTAATACAGAGGGTTCGCTCCGGCAAAGTCACCGTAAATGGCGCCTTGAAAGGCGAGATAGGGCGTGGGCTTGTGGTGCTGGTCGGCGTCGGGTGTGGCGATGGCCCGGAGGACGTGCGGTATCTTGCGGAGAAGACCGCAAATCTCAGGATATTCGAGGATGATAACGGGAAAATGAATCTATCCTGCCTCGACGTAGGCGGGGAAGTGCTTGCCGTTTCCCAGTTCACCCTCTATGGAGATTGCAGGCATGGCCGGAGGCCGAGCTTTTCGGAGGCCGCGCCCCCCGATGTGGCTAATGTCCTCTATGGAGAGTATGTTCAGAAACTGCGCGAGCAAGGTCTGAGGGTAGCTACCGGGGAATTCGGCGCCATGATGCTCGTAGAGATTCAAAATGACGGCCCGGTTACGATTCTCCTTGATAGTAAGAAGATCTTTTGAGGGGACACGAGAGACCCCGGCCACTGTGCGGTACTGGTAGTTGTTACCTGCGAAAGGTCCGGGTATTTTCGCGCACTAACTTAGGGGCGCCCGGCGCTGCACAATTTTAGTAGCCCCGGGCGACGGAACGGCTGAGGGGAAGGGCTGGATGGCAGCGTAGAATATATTCATTGGGGGTATAGGAATCTACCAGGGCATGATCATCGATTTTCACACGCACTGTTTTCCTGATAAATTGGCGCCTTACGCCATCGCCAAG
The DNA here is from genome assembly GCA_012839815.1 of Bacillota bacterium. Taxonomy (GTDB): domain Bacteria; phylum Bacillota; class SHA-98; order Ch115; family JABLXJ01; genus JABLXL01. The sequence continues at coordinate 17,309 of DUMQ01000138.1, forward strand.
TTAGAGGAGAGCGCCGGCGAGAAGGCATATCTGGACGGCACGGTTGGCGACTTATTAAGATCCATGGACCGGGCGGGGATCGACCTGTCCATCCTACAGCCAGTGGCAACCAGGCCCGGCCAGGAAAGTAAGATAAATGAATGGGCCTGGGCCTGCGCGACCCAAACGCCGGAGAGGATCCTTTCCTTCGGCAGTATGCACCCGGATTCCGCGGATTGGCGCGACGAGGTCCGGCGCATTGTGGACTACGGCTTGAAGGGGGTCAAGTTTCACCCTGATTACCAGGGGTTTTACGTCGATGAGCCGCGGATGTTTCCGATTTATGAGGCGCTGTGCGCCGCAGACCTGGTAATCCTGTTTCACGCCGGGATCGACATCGGGCTCCCTGAGCCCTGTCATTGCACCCCGGAGCGGCTGCGCAGGGTGATTGATCGCTTCCCCGGAGGGAAGTGGGTCGCTGCCCACATGGGCGGGTGGCGGCGTTGGGACGAGGTCGAGACGCACCTGGTCGGGCAGCCCCTCTACTTTGATACATCTTACTCTTACCCCTGGCTCGGGGCGTCTCGCATGCGGGATCTTATCCTGGCGCACGGGGTGCACCGGATCCTGTTTGGCACGGATTCGCCGTGGGCGGACCAGTCGAAGGCAATTACCGAGATTCACGACCTCGGGCTGGCTCCCGAAGAAGAGAGAGCGCTCCTGGGCGGGAACGCAGCCGCACTCCTGGGTATCTAGCTCGTGGATATCTACCGGTCCCCTACCGGTCCCCTGCCGGCCTTCTGCCGGCTACCTGCCAGGCACTCGCCAGCCCTCTACCTGTTGTCACTCACTGGGCACCTGCCGGGCATTCACCAGGCTCTTACCGGGCGGTTACGAAGACCGTCGCAGTTTGGTAGGAATGGGGTAGCATGTATAGAATTGGTTTTATAAGGAATGCTTTATCGGAGGGATATTGTATGAAAAAACCAGTAAACCTTAGCGACGCGGTTACCCTGATAAATCACGGCCCCACGGTGCTCGTCTCCGTCGACGACCCCGGGCTCGGCAAACCCAACGTCTTCGCGCTGGCCTGGATTACACCGGTGGGATTCGAACCTCCTGCCCTTGTAATGCTGGTAGGCGCCGGGAACTACTCTCACAAATTGATCTCCGAGGCGAGGGAGTTCGTGGTGAACATCCCCAATAGCTCGCTCGTGGAGAAGGTGGATTATTGCGGCAACGTATCAGGCCGGGATGTCGATAAATTCAAGGCCGCAGGCTTAACGGCCGTCCCTGCACAAAAGGTCAAGGCTCCCCTGGTTGGGGAGTGCATTGGCCACCTTGAATGCCGTGTCACGGAAACAAAGCCCTGGGGTGAGGATACGCTCTTTTTCGCGGAGGTGGTCGCAGCATCGGCGGAGGAGGGGCTTTTCACAGACCGGTGGCATATAGAGAACCCCGCTGCCAGGAGCATTCACCATATGGGCGGCCACTGGTATGCTGTAGCGGCCTCGGCGGTCGAGGTTAGAAATGTTGGACTATGATTATTATGATTATAATCTGTGGATTGTGGATGCCGCGGGTGTAGGCGCCCTTCATATGGCTTTACGCTTATAAGCCACCGGCCACATCGGCCGGTACCTTATTGCCTGATTGATTGCGGACGGGAGGGCAATTGGCTGGCAAGGAAACGACGGTAACTGCTATTTTGATAAGGGTGTAATCGCTATGGACAGGGAATTCATTCGAGATCTTGCAATAATCGCCCACGTGGATCACGGCAAGACCACCCTCGTGGACGGCATGCTTAAACAGAGTGGTGTTTTTCGCCAGGGCCAGGTGGTTGAGGAGCGCATCCTGGACCGTAATGACCTGGAGCGTGAGCGCGGTATCACCATCATGTCCAAGAATACAGCTGTTTTCTATAAAGGCTACAGGTTGAATATCGTTGATACGCCCGGGCACGTAGACTTTGGTGGCGAGGTAGAGCGCATTGTGCAAATGGTGGACGGCGCCCTGCTCCTGGTAGACGCCTTTGAAGGCCCGATGCCCCAGACGCGTTTTGTGCTGCGAAAGGCGATGGAAGCCGGGCTCACACCGATCGTGGTGATTAACAAGATGGACAGGCCGAACGTCCGGCCCGCCGAGGTCCTGGACGAGGTCTTGGAGCTCTTTATCGAGCTGGGCGCGTCCGACGAGCAGCTCGATTTCCCCGTTGTTTATACCGTGGCGACAAGGGGAATAGCCTCGCTCGACCCGGATATGGAGGGCCAGGACCTGACCCCGTTATTCGAGACAATAATCCGCCACATCCCTGCACCAAGGGGCGACGCAAGTGCACCGCTCCAGATCGGCGTCGCTATGATCGACTACGACCCCTATGTCGGCCGGCAGGCTATAGGCCGCATCCTGAACGGGCGAATCCGGGCGAAGCAGACTGTAGCGGTCATCCCGGGTGCCGGTGGTGCGACTGTTTCTGGCGTAGGCGGCGCGACCGGAGCCAGAGTAACGACCACGCCGGGCGGTGCGGGTGAGGCGCGCAAAGATGCCCCAGGGGTGGACTCCGGTGCCCCGGTCCGGCTACAGCGAACCGCAGAGATCCACGTTTTCAACGGCCTCAAGAAGGTCCCGGTGGAAGAGGCAGGGGTGGGCGAGATCGTAGTGGTGTCCGGCCTGGAAGGCATAAATGTAGGTGATACCATCGCGGACCCGGACGATCCAGTCCCCGTCCAATTCGTGAAGATCGACGAGCCGACCGTTTCAATGTCATTTATAGTGAACAAGAGCCCGTTTGCGGGCCGTGAGGGCGAGTATGTCACATCGCGGCACCTGCGCCAGAGGCTCTTGCGGGAGCTGGAGTCCAATGTGAGCCTGCGGGTGGAGGAGACCGGCTCGCCGGATGAATTCGTTGTATATGGCCGGGGCGAGCTCCACCTTTCTATTCTCATTGAGACGATGCGCCGCGAGGGTTATGAGTTTGAGGTATCCAGGCCCCACGTTGTGACCAAGGAGATCGACGGGGTCAAGTACGAACCCGTGGAGGAGCTCCTGGTGGATGTGCCCGGCGACTACGTCGGGGTCGTAATGGAACGGCTGGGGCAGCGCAGGGCGGAGCTCGTTAATATGAATAACCGACCGGACGGGCACGTACACCTGACGTTCTATATTCCTACGCGTGGTATCTTTGGCTTGCGTTCGGAATTGTTGACTGATACCAAAGGGCTTGCCATAATGTATCATACATTCCACCATTACGCGCCGTGGGGAGGCGATATCCCGGCCCGCACTCGCGGGGCGCTTGTGGCATTTGAGACGGGTGAGACCACGGCTTATGGCCTCGAAAACGCTCAGGAGCGTGGTGAGCTCTTTGTGGGTCCGGGCGTCGAGGTGTACCGGGGAATGATAGTGGGTGAAAATGCCCGGGCGGATGATATTATGGTCAATGTATGCAAGAAGAAGCGACTCACGAATATGCGCAGTTCGACGGCGGATATCGCCGTCAAGCTGACGCCGCCGCGCCAGCTGAGCCTCGAGCAGTGCCTTGAATTCATAGCCGATGACGAGCTCCTGGAGGTCACGCCCAAGTCGCTCAGGATGCGGAAGCGGGAGGTTAGATAGACGCCGCGAATGAGTAGGCCCGCGCGGGAGGTAGCGACTCGGAGGTAGCGGCCGACTCGGAGGCAGGGGTGCCGCACCCCTACATCTGGAAGCGCTCAGGCGCGGGTAGCTATGTTATGTATGTATTTTATGTATCATTTAGCGCCGCGGAGGGAAGCGCGGGGCGTGAACGACGGTAATGCTGTTTAGGATTATTTCAGTCTCCTCGGTGCCGCGATTTCTGCGGGTGCGCACCTCCGCCTTGGGGATGAAAACGGAAACCTCGTGGGGCACGTCATATGTATACCAGCGCTGCATGAAGATCTCAAGCCCGTTGAGATGGACGCTTATCTCGTCCATGTTGCTCGGGGCATGGTCAATCACCTCCGGTTTGACCATGCTAATCGTGGACCGGGGCGCAGCCGTCCTGCTCGCGCGCCCGGGGCAGCCTGCCTTTATTCCACAGAATTTTCGTACAATGCTTCGCTGTATCCCGTGAATGAGGCTGGATAATTGAAGCTTCACAGGCGATCGCCTTCCAATCACTTTTAATCACCTGTCTAAAGTACCTTCGTACCTTCTCTTAGCCCATTCTATGAGAACCAGGCCCGTGAGGATACAAGAGGGAGCGCCGGGCACCTACAAGAAATGTAAAGATAGCGTTAATTTTTTGCAAACGCAAAGAAGGAGTTTTCAAATTGACATCGAACTAGTTTAATAGTCAAATATCAAAGGCCAATTTAGCTGCTAATTTATTATTATAAAATGATCTAATCGCCCTGGGGGTGTAGCTTTTGACCTCTCGCCGTTCCGAGCTGAGGCATTGGGTATAGGTATAAGTAGGGAGCAGGGTAGGAAATGTCAACCACGATAAGAGATGTAGCACGTCTAGCCGGGGTATCCGTATCGACTGTATCGCTTGTGTTGAATGACAAGCCAAACGTCGCACCTGAGACAAGGTCCAGGGTGCTTGACGCTATACGTAAGCTGAATTATCATCCCAGCAGTATTGCTCAAAGATTTGCAACAAGCCGTACAAATACCATCGGCCTTTATGCGTTCATCAGCGGTGACAAGCCGTACGGCGGATTCTACATGCCGGTTATCCAGGGCATGATCGAGGCATCGCGGGAGTACGGTTATTCGTTTCAGATAGATATCAAGGGTGAAGACAGGGGAGGTTCATCGTCGAGCCGGGCGGAGGTGCTGGCCGAGGTGGCGCGGCAGCGGAAGGTCGACGGTCTGTTGATTCTCTCTCACTGGCCCCTTCGCTGGGAGGACGTTGGGGAGCTTGTCCAGCGCAAATTCCCGTTTGTGATAGTGGGACAGGACATGTCGATCTTCGATGTCAATTCCGTTCTCGTTGACCAGGTTAAGGGGGCTTTTGAGGCCACATCCCATTTGATCAGGCGGGGGCACACCAGGATCGCTCATATTACAGGTCCGGCTGGGCAACACGAGGCCGAGGCGCGGCTCGAGGGATACAGGCGGGCCCTTGAAGGCGCAGGATTGCCGGTCGATGAGGGTCTAATCTTTCGTGGTGATTTCCACAAGGCGAGTGCGCGGGAGTGTATGAGGCGCATACTCGATTTACCGGATCCCCCCACGGCGGTATTCGTCGCGAACGATAACATGTGCTTGGGCGCCATGCAGGTTATACGGGATAGGGGGCTGAGCATCCCCGGCGATATCGCCATTGTCGGGTTTGACGATATAGAGGCTGCAGCGTACACGAGCCCGGCGTTGACCACGGTGAGGCAGCCGCTGTTTGACCTGGGCGAGCAGGCGGCGGATGTGCTGTATAAGGCGATCCTTGGGGACTCGAATTCCGTGGCCCGGATAGTCCTTGAACCGGAGCTTGTGGTGCGGGAATCAAGCTAAGTTAAACTTAGTTGGAGGGATTATATATAGAGAATCCGGGTCAGAGGTAGGCTTTCAAGCCCAATGATAACCGAGTATTGAGAGCGAGTCTTGCATAAGAGTCTATAGGTTGGGATGATCAGGTGGTCGATTGGATTGCGGGCCAGGATTGGTTTATTGATTTTCACGGGGGGAGGTGGGGATTCGGCGCTATACTTCTAGGTAAAAATAAACTAAAAGTAGATGTTGTATTTATTACATTTATGTTGTCGCTATTAAGATTAATCTACAACGAATAATCTGTGATATTTATTATTTAAGGAGGAATTGACATGCTTAAAAGGGTTTCCTTGATCTTAGTCGGGGTTTTGATGGCGTCCCTGATAGTTGGCCTTGAGTCTATAGGATTTGCAGCCGAGAAGAAGATTGTTTTGTGGCACATTCAGACTACGGAACCCGCTACGAGCATTATTGCCGATAGCGCAGCGAGGTTCGAAAAGGATCATCCGGGGGTTAAAGTTGAAGTCGTGCCTATCCAAAATGATCCATACAAGGTTAAAATCAAAGTTGCGATGGGTGCAGGAACGCCTCCTGATGTATGGATCTCATGGGGCGGAGGCCCACTTGAACAGTATGTGCGCGCCGGTCAGGTGTTAGATCTCACACCATACCTGAAGAAGGATAATTGGATCAATAGGTTCATCCCTGCTGGGCTGGATTTGGCTAAATTCAACGGTAAGTATTACGGCATACCCGTTGAGAATATGTCAGCAGCTTTTATATGGTATAACAAGAAGACCTTTAACGATGTCGGGGTGGGTGTCCCCCAAACATATGACGAACTGCTCCAGATTGTAAAGAAACTTAAATCCAAGGGGGTTATCCCAATATCTCTCGCAAATAAGACCAAATGGCCTGGATCGATGTGGTATATGTATCTGGTGGATCGCCTCGGAAGCGAGACGGTATTCGAGAATGCAGTGAACCGGACTGGATCTTTTGAGGACCCTGTGTTTATCAAGGCAGGCGAGGAAATACGCAGGCTTGTCGGTATGGGTGCTTTCCCACCGGGCTTCAACGGCATGGATTGGGATACTGGCCAGTCACGGATGCTCCTGTACACCGGCAAAGCTGGTATGGAGCTCATGGGATCCTGGCTTTACGCCACGGCCCAAGGAGAAGCACCTCAGTTTGCCAAGAATATAGATTTCTTCCCATTCCCCGTGCTTACGCACGGCAAGGGAGACCCGACAAACCTGATCGGTACCCCCGGTGATAACTACTATTCTGTATCAGCCGTTTCTAAGTATAAAGACGAGGCCGTCGAGTTGATCAAGTATATTATCGATGACACCGCTGTGGAGAAACGCTTGGCGGCAGGGCGCATCCCGCCTGTAAAAGGTATAAAGCTGACCGACCCTATCCTGCAGAGAGTACACAGCGCATTTGCGAAGGCCCACCATGTTCAACTCTGGTATGATCAGTACCTACCGCCTGAGCTCGGCGAGGTCCATAAAGATACCTGCCAGGCAATCTTTGGCGGAGCTATGACCCCCGAACAGGCAGCTAAGGAAATGGAGAAGGCTGCCGGCAAGTTTTGGGGTAAGTAAGGCTTAGTTGGTGCCCGGGCGCGCGGGGCGATTTCCGCCTCGCGCCCAGGCGGCATTTGTGGAGGGGAGCTTATGATGCTTGGTCAGGAGCGTTCTCGCAGCTTCACGGCTACTGCTATTCTATTTTTGTTGCCTGCCGTGGCTTTTTATGTCGTCTATATGTTGTTGCCGATCCCCATGTCTTTTTACTATTCCCTTTTTAAGTGGGATGGTATTTCACCGACAAAGGTTTATTCCGGATTAAGCAATTGGGATGAGATGCTGCATGATACTATTTTCTGGGGGGCCCTAAGAAATAATATTGTCTTGGTGGTTTTATCAATCTTGATTCAGCTGCCAATAGGATTAATATTGGGTGTTCTTCTAACCTCGAGAATTCGTTTCGTAAAGCTCTTCAAGACTGTTTACTTCATACCCATGCTTCTTTCGTCGGTAGCGATAGGGCTATTGTGGAAGTATATCTATGATCCGACTTTCGGCCTATTAAATAGCTTTTTACGGTTGATTGGGTTACAGCATTTAACAACAGGCTGGCTTGGGGATCCGGCTACTGCACTTTTCTCCGTTATAGGCACTATATGCTGGCAGTACATACCATTCTATATGATTCTCTTCATGGCCGCTATCGTCGGCATCCCGGACGAGCTGTATGAGGCAGCCAAAATTGACGGGGCATCCGATTTAGGCTGTTTCCGGCATGTAACGTTGCCGCTCTTGAGAGGAACGATCAGCATGGCCAGCATACTCTCCTTGGTAGGTTCCCTCAAGTATTTCGACCTGATTTATGTCATGACGGAAGGAGGGCCAAACCATTCGACAGAATTGATGGCCACATATATGTATAAGAAGGCGTTTCACTCGTTCGAGATGGGATATGGGAGCGCGGTCGCGGTAGCTATGTTTGCTATTTCGCTTATAGCCGCAGTGGCTGTTATGGGTGTTACTCAGTACGATGCAAGAGCGCTATGAAAGGGGAAGGCCAACTTGCGAGAATTCACAAGGCTTTTGCTTTATGCGGCAGCGTTTATCTGGCTAATGATAACCGGTTATCCCTTCGTTTTCATGGTGCAGACCAGTTTGAAAGGGCAGATGGATTTCTTCACCCAAAGCATCTGGGCTCTGCCGGTGCCTTGTCGCGTCGCAAATTATGATGAGGTGCTTCGGACAGGATTTCTAAGGTATTTTGGCAATAGCGCATTTGTCACAGTGATTAGCGTGACCCTTATCTTATTGGTGGCGTCTCTCGCAAGTTATGTTTTATCGCGACTCCCATTCAGGTTCAATCGTTTTATCTTGGTCGCCTTCATGGCCGGCATGATGATACCTGTTCATATAATGTTGATTCCCGTATATGTATTGACCCGAAGAATGGGATTATATGGATCACTTTTGGGGCTTGTCGGTCCTTATGTAGCCTTTAATCTTCCAGTAGCTATCTTCATTCTTACCGGATTTATGAAAGAGCTCCCACGGGAACTGGAAGATGCCGCTTATATCGATGGGTGTTCCCCCGCGGGAACATTCTGGCGGGTTGTTCTACCCTTGAGTTCCCCGGCGCTATCTACTATCGCCGTTTATAACTTCATCATACTTTGGAATGAATTTATTTTCGCCTTGGTGTTACTCAACGATCCAAAGAAATGGACGTTGACTATGGGACTGTGGAACTATCAAGGACAATATGGGATGAATATCCCGCTCATAATGGCCGCCTTGAGCATGTCTACTTTGCCGCTTATCTTATTCTATATTCTGAGTCAAGAGAAAGTCGTAAAGGGAATGGTGGCAGGTGCCCTTAAAGGATAAGCTTTATAAAGATGATAGTATGGCTTTAGCGGAGTGACTTTGGGGGTGGTATTTTATGGATATCCGGTTCGGGAAATATGGAATATATTTACAGGATAAACGAATACCGTTTTACAGCGGCACGATGCACTACTGGCGGATCGAGCGCGCGTTGTGGCCCGAAATCCTCGATAAGGTAAAGGCCATGGGCTTTAAGATGATCGAGACATATATCCCGTGGGGGGTTCACGAGATCGAGAGGGGCAGGTTCGATTTCGGCGAGACGAACCCCAGCAAGGATATTGACGCATTTCTCTCGCTGTGTGAGGAGAAGGGGTTTCATATACTGGTCCGCCCGGGCCCGCATATCAACGCCGAGCTCACCTACTTCGGCTACCCTGAGAGGGTGATCGAGGACCCGAGGTTCCAGGCCAGGACGGCGTCCGGCACCCCGGCGATCCTCACGGTGCCGCCCAAGCCATTTCCGATCCCGAGCTACGCCTGCGACGGGTTCTATGAGGAAGTGGCCGTCTGGTTCGACGCCATATGCCCCATCATCGCGAAACACCAGTACCCGCAGGGCGGTATCATAGCGATCCAATCGGATAATGAGAATTCATACTTCTTCAAGCTTACGCCCTACGACGTGGACTACTCGGATGCATCCGTGGCCCTCTACAGGAGATTCCTGGCCGGGAAATATGAGAGCATAGCGCGGCTCAACTCGGAGTATCGTACGAGGTATTCGAGCTTTGATGAAATCGAACCGCCGCGCGACTTTACGGCAGAGACCATGGAGGAAATCCCGTATTTCCTGGATTGGGCGGAATATAAGGAATTCTACCTCAACTACGGGTTGAAGCGTATAGCCGACATGTACCGTCAACGGGGAATTACCGGCATCCCTGTTTATCACAATCTGCCCGCGGCCTATAACGTCCCATTTAACCAGGTCAGGACTGAAGAGGTGCTGGATTTGCAGGGCGTGGACCTCTACCCCCACAAGGAGAGCTACTCGTCCACCAAGAAGGCCTGCCAGTATATAGCAGGGACCAGCAAGTTCCCGATGATTCCCGAATTCGGGGCCGGGATATGGGCGTGGGATAAGCCGATCATGCCCGAGGATCAGTTTTTCAACGCGCTCACCGCCCTCATGCACGGGGTGAAGGGCTTCAACTATTACATGATCGTGGAGCGCGAAAGGTGGCTGGGATCGCCGGTCACGAGGGATGGGCGCGTGCGCGAGCCGTATTTCGAGTTCTACCGCAGCCTCCTCGGGTTCCTGAATGATTCTGATTTCGCCTCATACGGGGCTCACATCGACGTTTTGCTGCTTTTGGAGCGCGACTATGATCGGCTGGATTTCGCCTCGCGCCTGCTGTCGTTGCCCTTCATGGGACCGTTTGCGGGCATCTTTGCAGACCTGCCCGGCAACCTTCTCGTAAGCGAGCGGAAACTCGGGTTTGAGGATGCAATCGCCGTCGAAAAGGAAGCCTGGCAGGATGCGTTCTTCGAGGGGCTCACGCGGAGCCATTACGCGTTTCGCATTGGGGATAGCGAGTCGCCGGTCGAGGTCTTGCAGCAATACCGGGTGGTGGTGTGCCCGGCCTTCGAATTCATGAGCGAAGGAGTCCAGGCGAAGCTTCTAAGCTATGTTGAGGGTGGCGGGACGCTGGTGATGGGGCCGCGCATGCCCAGGTTGAACGAGTTCATGCAGCCGTGTTCCAGGCTGGCTGGCGCCCTGGGGTCAGAGTTCGTAGACATCGACATCGTGCTGCACACCGCGGTGCCGGTGCCGGTTGCGGCCTCGATGTCAGCCCAAGCTCCGGCGCCGGGTACCGTTCCCTCCGGGGCTACCGCTAAGGCTCAGGCTTCAGCTGATATCTCAGCCGGTATTCAGACTCAAACGCGTCAAGTGCGGGTTTATAGAATTGGCAAGGGTACCTTGATACACATACCGTTCGTCCCGGCGAAATCCATCCCGGCGGGGCCCGGGCCCGGGAGCGAGGCTCCAGCGCTAGGCGTCAGTGCGGCAGCCCTGGACCCTGATGCAGGTCCTGATGAGTGCACTCGTACAGGCACCGGTGCGGCCGGCGCGATCGTTGATGCGATAATGAAGGCCGCCCGGGTTGACCCGCTCGTAGACTGTGACAACCCGGATATCGATTTTGCCCTGCACATCAAGGGTGACGGGGTTGATGGCGGGGGCCGGGGGATAGACGGCCGGAGGAAGCTTCTATTCACGGCCAATCCGACCGCCAGGCTTCGAGCTTTCAGCTTCACGCCCGGGCCGGCGCTGGGGACGGCGCGCGAGCTGAGACCTCTGTGGCCGGGGGTTGGCAGGCCTGTAATGCCTGTGAATGCGCCTGTTGTGCCTGAGAGCAGGGGCCCCGCTAGCGGGGATCCTACAGGACCTGTAGGGCCTATAGGAGGCACGAATCCAAGCGCAGGCACGGGATCCACAGGCACAGGATTCGGTACGGAAAACGCGCGGTTGGGGAGCGGGTTTGGGAGCGGTCGATTCAGGCTGGAGCTCGCGCCCTACACGATCCAGATATGGGAGGTGCGGTAGTATATGCTTTCAAAGGATGTAAAATGGATTGATATAGACTACCGCCAGTGGCGGAACCTATATGATCTCCTCTGGGGGGATGAGAATCAGGGTGCGGGACAGCCGGGCGAGGCAGAGCCAGGCGAGGCTGGCGGCTATGAGGGCGAGAAGAGTCGGGGGCTTGAGGGCCGTAGCGAGGGCCGCATCTACGGCATCCTTGACGGAGGGGTCCTTGTCAAGCTCGTGCATAGCCGCAAAGGGAGGCTCGACCACTCTGAATTCGCCGAATATAAAGCTGAATATGAACTTGAATCCCCCGGGCCTGCGCAGGTATGGGCGCAGGGAGACGGGCGGCCTGGCGGGGCCTCGTCTTCGCGGCTCTACTGCGATTCGGAAGCACATAGCTCCTGTGAGGAGCTTGCCCGGGCGATCTATGAACACTACGGCTGCGCGTCACCTGTGATCTTATTGGACCGCAAGGCGTTTGAGGAGTTTGCCTCCAGGGCTCAGGCCGGGTATGACCGGCATGAGGATGCGGATGATTACGCGATCAAACTTAGGAACCTATTTGAGGCGGGATATCGGAAGTGCGTGACATGCTACCCCCGGGAGAGTTACCGCTGGTGGGCCTATGACTGGGATGAGATCCGCGAGTTGTTCAGGATGGCCGTGCCTGATAACTCCACGTTTATACTTGCGGTATTTGAGCGCAGGCCTGGGGGCTCGGCCGGTGAGCGAACCGGGGACCGGACAGCTGCGACGGCTGCCATGGTTGCGGCGGAGGCGTGCTGCTGTGGGGCGCCCTCCGGCGACAGCGACGGCGTAGTGCATTGGAATATCTGGACGAGCCTGATCGCCGAGGTGAGGGGCGGCAAGATCGTCACCCTCACGACCACCGATTCACTCCCAGGCGTGCCGGCGATAGCCGACTGGCGCCGCGACTGCCGCAGTCTTGTCGACCTCTGCAATGAGAAATACCCTCCTGTGGGTCTCGGCGTCTTCATGGAGGTGGATACCCTGCGCCAATTCCTGACGGCGGGGGATAAAGCCCGGTACCTGTCAGATGCAATCCTCAGGGGAGATATCATAGCGGATCCGGCCCCATCGGGAGTGCTCCAGGGCCTGCGATAACATGACCGCCTGTGATAGCCTGATGGAGGCATGCGTAAGGGAGTATATCTTATTACGGTGTGCATTTATGGGCATAAATTTACATTTACCGGTGCCGCGCAGTGGCCGGGGGTGTCTCGCATCTCTCCGCCCGGCGGACGCGGCTAAGTGTAAGTTCGAAGTTCGAAGATTACTGACGTTTTTCCAGGGGTTGCCGGTGCTTGCGTGACGGGGCCTTTTGAAATTTGGCAAGGCCCTCGCGCCAAATTTCAACGGAGGCG
>DUMQ01000139.1 GCA_012839815.1 Bacillota bacterium
AGTCGTAATCGACGCATTTTCGCGGATGGTCATAGGTTGGTCAATTGGTGATCGCCCGGTCGCGGATCTGGCGGTCGATGCGGTGAATATGGCCGTATGGAACCGTAGACCCGACCCTGGGGTAATCCACCACTCCGATCACGGGGCACAGTATACTGCCATAGCATTCGGTCGCACTCTCAAAGAGGCGGGTATCCTCGGTTCGATGGGTACGGTCGGTGACGCCTTAGATAACGCGGTGGCTGAGAGCTTCTTTGCCACGCTCGAAACTGAACTACTCGACCGGTATAACTGGTCCAGTCGCCGGGCGCTAGCCTCGGCCATTTTCGAATACATTGAGGGCTTCCATAACCGCAGGCGTCGTCATTCGACGCTCGGATACTTAAGTCCCCTAGACTACGAAAGGAGATGGGACCTCACACAGCGAACTCATAAGGAGTCTAAACAGTCCGTTGCATAGCTCTGGGGTGTCCATGAAACCGGGTCAACTCCAGTTTCGCTAACGGAGATCGCTAGGGTGAGCAGATACTTGAAGGTGATACGGAATCTGAGCAATGAGGGATTGGAGCCTTCGGTATAGACATTAGCATGTTAGGAGACGCGGGGATATGAAAGACTATTCTCTCACGTTCAAACGAAGAGTGTTATCTAGTGTTGGAGACCTCTTCCCTCCATACTCCGGGAATGGATCGCTCGTTTTCCGTAATGGGTGGACGGCAGAGTGCTCTTTCCAGGCAGGCCAGTTGAGGAACGGAGACGTGTTCGTGATCTGTGATTTCCCAGATGTATCTGGTTTCGCAGTTGGCGAGGACGTGTGTAGACTCGATGGAGAGTGCCTCAAGGAAGCCAGGGTTATCGCGAATCAAGGTATGATGACTGCGGGCCGGAGTAGCTTCGGCTCCGTCACTGGCCGATCATCGGATATTTGGGCTGTGTTCTGGTTCCGAGACCTGGTGTTCCAGCCTCCCGCCACTGCCCAAGCGCGAAATGTCCGTTTCGGGATTACGAATCTCGAACTCCCGGAGCCAGTTGTGACCCCCTCAAGATCGTCCCTACAACTGTCCCTGCGTGAAGGCACGCGGACTACAAATGTAAGAATCATACCCGTCGAGCACTATGACGAGGCGCTGGTGAGGATGAGGATTCCCAAGTCTGTCGACGTAACTTGCGAAGTGGAGGTACCGCTTCCTGAGGATGGTGGGACTGCCCAAGCGATCGAGTTAGTAGATCGCCTCTGCTACATACTATCGGTTGCTAGAGGGACCAAGGTACAGTGGGTTTACTATAGTGAGCATGCCGAGAATGACGAGCTCCTAACCCGGAGGCACTGCTCAAGAGTGACTAGGCCCTACACTCCGGCGGAAATCATAGGTCTGGGGGCTCCGGGAACAGGGCAGCTCAAAAGCTTCGTGGAATTCGTGTACCCGGTTTTCTCGGAGAGAGTGCGTTCGTGGCCTCGACTCACAGCGGCAATTGATGCCTACCTTGATGCGAAATCAGATGTAGACTTCCTCGAGATGCGAGGTGCCAAGCTTGCAGTAGCACTCGAAGCGCTTAAGGCCGCTCTTTTGGACATGCCGCATGGACAGACTAGGGAGTTCATCATAGATGAGTTCCGTTTCGAGAACTGCTTGGTCGCTCCTCTCATCGATGCAATAGACACGGTTCTGCAGTCGCACGGTATCCATCGCGACTCAAGACAACAACTATGCAACAGGGGTAAGATGAAGGACCTAAACCGAACATCATTTCGTAGCCTTCTCAAGTGCCTGTGTAACCATATTGGGCTTGAGATTGACAAGGAGGGCTTAGACCTCCTGATCAAGTCAAGGAATAGTCTGATTCACAGAGGGCAGTTTTACTGCAACGCAGCAGACAAAGAAGAGGCCGAAGAGTGCCCGCCTCCCGGATCAGAGTACGAAGAGTACTGTTTTCTGGTCGACTTCCTAAATAAGGTCTTTCTAAAACTCCTGGGATATTCAGGGCCTTACCTGAATTGGCGTTCGCCCGGAGCCCCGATGGTTGAGGTTCTCCGATAGGTCTCACTGAGAACATGGTTACCGCTCCAACACCAGTTAGAGGAGGATTCAGTTGGACCTGTTCTTTGCTGATGACGCACGACAGAACCGTCCTTCACGTGCTGGCATGGGGCCTCTCGTCGCCACAGGCGGCATATATGTACCTGCCAAGTCGGTGCGGAATCTTGAACGGGTTCTCGATAACCTCTGCACAGACTGCGGGTTTCCGCCGCGAGAGCAGTTCAAATGGTCACCGGGTCGCGAACTCTGGATGCATGATCACCTAACTGAAGAGAGAAGAGACAACTTCTTCGTCCAAGCGCTGAGACTTGCCGTTAAAAAGGATGCGAAAGCAATTATCATTATCGAGGATACCCGGTTCAAAACCGCCACCGGTGCCGCCACTCCAGAGCTGGATGTCACCCAAATGCTGATTGAACGGGTCCACAACCTGCTTGAGCAGCTTGACTCGGAAGCTCTGATTATTGTTGACCGGCCGAGCGGAGATCGCAGGGAAGAAGACAAATTCCTTGCCAATTGTGTAGACACCCTGCAGAACGGAACGGTGTACGTCAGGCCCGAGCGGATTGCCCTCAACGTTCTATCGGCCCCATCCAAGTTCCATCGCCTCCTCCAGCTTGCCGATGTGGTGACGTCTTGTTCCCTTGCATTCGTGGCCGGAGAGAACCGTTTCGCCCCGCGCATCTTCGATGCCGTGAAGCGCCTTCTTGATAGGGGAGTCGGTCGCGTGGGCGGAATTGCGCTCAAGATACATCCAGACTTAAGGTACGCCAACCTCTATGGGTGGTTGCTCGGAGATTCAGACTTTACAAGACATGGAGTTATCTACTCACTGCCAGCCAAGAACTTCCCGTATGCCACCAGTCCTGACTCCCCGTAATGTGGGGTCAACCCACATGAGCCTTGGGAGAACGTTACTAGCCCGTGGGACGTCAATCAGGGAATCGAGGTGAGGCTCTTGCCAACAGATGATTTCATTACCGATTTCGTTATTCAGCGAATTAATAACGAATATATCGTTGTTGAGCTTGAGAGTTCCACGGATAGACTCTTCACACAAAAAGGCAGTCTCACATCAGGTCTTACTGAGGCTACTGGCCAAGTTCGCGATTTTCAATCGTGGATAACGGACAACCTTGCATACGCGCAGACAAAGTTACCTGGGATACGACACCCTGAGGGCCTGATCGTTCTAGGCCGTAGAGATGAGCTCGACGACAGCATGTCAAAGAGGCTTGATGAGGAAAATCTTGGTAGGAGGGGCCCATCCAGATTGCCACATATGATGACCTCCTGGCGAGGTGGACCCCGACGTCAAGACACAATTTAGGGTAAGTTTAAGCTATAGTCATCTCCCTTCTGCATAAAGGTAGCTCGGGAGGGTAGTACCCGCTGGAGCGGGAGGTACCCCGGAGAGGGAG
>DUMQ01000140.1 GCA_012839815.1 Bacillota bacterium
CACGCAAGCACCGGCAACCCCTGGAAAAACGTCAGTAATCTTCGAACTTACACTTAGCCGCGTCCGCCTGGCGGAGAGATGCGAGACACCCCGGCCATTGTGCGGCACTGGTAGCTGTCACCTGCGAAAGGTCCGGGTATTTTTGCGCACTAACTTAGCTACCTACTATGGGCCGCCAGAAAAATTCCGGCGAACTTATTATCCGCGCTAACCCAGTTTCTAGTATTTCGTTCACTGCGAGAACTATACCAGACCTGCCAGCCCCAGCCTTTCTCTTTGGAAGCTTACCATACGCTTACCATACCATATATTAATTAAAAACCATCAATTACTCGGCTTCTGATATGAGCTCCCATTCCTGCGGACGGGGAGGGGCAGGTGCAGAGGCATAGGCGTGGAGGCAGATGCGGAGGCGGATGATGATATCATTTTTTTGGGACTCCCCGCATAACCATATAGAAAAATGAGACAAGGCTTAAGAGGGGTGAAGGAGAAATGGATGATAGCAAGAAGAAGCAGCAGCCTGTAGGAATGCAGCACAGGATTACACTAAATGAGCGGGAAACGGTCTCCGTCGATGGGGTTACGAACGTGGAGAGTTTTGATGACCAGGAGGTTATATTGGAAACAAGTGCTGGGGTCTTGCTCATTCATGGCAAGGAGTTGCACATCAAACACCTGAACCTTGACGATGGTAACCTGGAGATAGAAGGCTTCATTCATGGCCTGGAATATTCTGACGAGGGGCCCGGGAAAAAGGCAAAAGGTCTGCTCGGGCGCCTCCTGAAGTGATCCTGTTGACTCTGCCGAAGTAATCCTGTTGAAATAGGGTCAGTAGTGTCAAGGTAATAAGGTGACCCGGGCCAGGGGAGCGGAGATGGGCCATGACTGACCAGGATTGGGGTCCTCGCTGGAGAATATATCTCATAAACAATAATAGGTGAGGCAGAGAAAGAATAGAAATATCCGTGGAAATATCCGAAGTATGGAAAGACGGATGGATATATCAGGTAAATTGAGGTAACTGGATTTTCAGATTTTGGAGGATCCCATGAAACGCCACAGAGGCTATAAGAGACGCCGTTCTATTTCCTCATTGATGTTGAGCGCAGCCCTGCAGCTTATTGTAAGTCCAGCAGTGATGGTGGCGGATACCTTAAAGCCCAATAGAAGCCTCCGTAAAGCATGGGTTTTCTATTATGTTGCTTTTTGTATTCTTACGCTTCTCACCTCCTGGTTTGCCGTCTTATATTCTGATTATAGGACCGACCGGGCAATTGGCGCGCTGGCGGAGTTTTCATCGGGGCGAGCCACGGTTAAAGGATGCCCGTACGCGGCCCAGATCAATTTCTACGCCATTAAATATAACGTCGACCCTTCGTTGATTGCCGCTATTATAAAGCAGGAAAGTGGTTTTAACCCGGAGGCCGTATCTCCAAAGGGCGCCAGGGGGCTCATGCAGATCATGCCCGGTACATGGAGACACCTCAATCCTACTTCGCGGTGTCGCGGGGATCATGCACCGCCTGCATGTGGTGATGACTGTATTTTCTCTCCCTCGGCAAACATAAAGGCCGGCACGAAACACATGAGGGAGCTCCTTGACAGGTATAACGGTAATGTCGTGGTAGCCCTTGCCGCCTACAATGCAGGCAGTGACCCGGCAAGCAAGTATGCAAATGTGGAGGAGTTTGATGGGCTCCCGCCCTATAAAGAGACTCAGGGCTACGCAAGGAGCATAGCCTCGATGTGGGTGGCCTTTCGCAGTCAGGGTGAGCTGGCTCTGGCAAAAGGCCTGGTCCTGGCGACGAGGGCGAAGGTCTGGCTGATGTGGTTAAGTATAGGGACCTGGATCGTGTTCTTGGCCTGGATTGCCAGGCGGACCGCTTAAGTCCGGAATCCCAGAAAATCCGGCCGGAGATCAAGGCCGCCGGGCGGAGAGATGCGAGACACCCCATGCGAGTGCCAAAAAGGGCAGAGATTTTTGCGCACTAACTTAGAATAGAGAGGCCGCGGTAGATAAACCGGGATATGCCGGGATAGATGATATAGATAGACGGGATGTAGACCGGGTGATGGGAGTTTTACCATGGATACTTTAAATTCCCAGATAACAGCGTTTCTAGCGACTGTTGTCGTAGGGGTCATGATCGGGATTTTCTTTGATTTTTACCGGGTGCTCAGGGGTTTCATACAGCCGGATGCCCTTGGTACCGCATTCGGGGATTTGGCCTTTTGGGCCATCGCGACGGGTATAGCTTTTGGGGCCCTTCTCTCGACCACCTGGGGAGAGGTAAGGTTTTACGTATTCATGGGGTCGGCCATAGGGTTTTCCCTGTATAGATTTACTATAAGCCCGAAAATAATATGGCTCTTTTTGACGGTCTTAAGCGGGGCCAGGAGTGGAATCGAATCTATAGCGATGGTTATACCGGGGGCGATGCGAAAGTTCATCGCTCTTAAACGAAATGTCGCTCGGATCTGGCGAATCTTAAGAGTGCGGTTATAAAAGAGGGTGCGGTTATGAAAGTCCTTAAAGCCTCGAGCCCTGGTGAAACCTTGAAACCCGCTCGCCCTTGTGTCCTTGGAAACCTTGAGGGTCCTGCAGGGATTCCAGGCTATCTGTAGAATTATCTTCATAATATAGACGGATATAGACGTCACGCTTGACATAGGCGCCATGCTTGGAAGACCCATGCCTGGAAGACGGGCCCTGCATGGTTGCATGGAAGCCCCCTGCGGTGAGTGAGTGATAATGTTCTATGGTTAGGGATGTGACCGGGATTCACAAGGGCTCTATGAGGCCTTTATATCCGAAAACAGGAGCCGTCGCCCCGGGTTCCCGGGGGAGGTGGCGGTCGGGCACGCACAGATTATTTTTATTGCTCCTTCTGGTGTTTCTATTCATTGTATATGCCGCGCAATACCTGGAGCTGGTTCGGGCTAAGCGCCAGCTTGTAGCCGTAAACAAGGAAATCCGCCTGTGGGAGCAGAAGTGCAAGAAGATGCAGGACGAGATAGCTTATCTTAAAAGTCCCGAATATGTTGAAAAAATTGCCAGAGAAAGGCTCGGACTGGTTTACCCCGGTGAGACTCCTTTCGTAATTGCCAGACCGTCAGATCCCGATGCCCCGGGTCGGGTAAAAGAGCGAAAAGACAGAAGTCGAATTATCATAGGGGATTAGGATGTTTCTCGGTTTTCCCTGATTGACACAAATTGGGGCTCGCTGCTATAATAAAACTGCGCGACTGTATGCATAGCTGTCTATTATGTGTATGTATATCTGGTTAAGAAGCAATCGCAAGGGGGAATCTCGAAAGCATGTCGTCGGTCGTGGTGGGCAGTATTGTTGAAGGCAAGATCACGGGCATAACCCATTTTGGCGCCTTCGTGGAACTTGCTGGGGGTCAGACGGGTTTGGTTCATATCTCGGAGGTAGCAGACACCTATGTAAAAGACATCAAGGATTACCTCAAAGAAAACGATGTTGTAAAGGTCAAGGTCATAACCGTCGAGAATGGAAAGATCGGGCTGTCAATCAAGCAGGCCGACCCAAACTATCGCCCGGATCGCAGTAGAGTCCACCGGCGTGCGGCCCAGCAGTCCTTTGAGGATAAGTTAAGTAGATTCCTTAAGGAGAGCGACGAACGGCAGGCGGATCTTAAGCGAAGCATGGAGTCAAAACGTGGCGGTCGCGGCACAAGGTATAGTCGTTTTGATGATATGTAGATGATTATGTAGTAGACACTCATGACGCGATACGGGGCAACAGAGAATGAAAACCCCTCGGAGTCAACCGGGTTGCTTTCAGGCTAGACCCCCATGCCGCCCGCGGCACCATAGGTAATGAAATGTCGTCAGGGAATAACTGGGCGATTTTCGAGTTAGCTGGCAGGTAGCTGAAACTAGAATAGAATCTAACTTAACTTCATATATAGGGCGATTTTGGGCACCTCTATAAGTAGAGGCGCCTTTTGCCTTTCAAGGAAATGATGTGGCTCATAAATGCTCATAAATTCATAAACAATTCATAAGTAATGTAGCGCGAGACTGTTGATTTTCTCCATATTTTAGCAACTCCGTTTGGTAAAATCCCAGAATACCGTCGTCGCGCGTGGGTAAATTGGTAGCTGATTGGGAAAGGTCAACAGTCTCTAGCGCAAATAATGTAGCTCATAAATAAAATAATGCCTCAATGGAAGAGCGGTAAAAGGTAGCGCTCAGGTAGAACTCGATTACGAAGAGAAGTTAAGAAGAGAAATGGATGAAGAAATGGATGATAAGAAGAGACCTCAGGACCTTTCGGAGATCCTTAAGCGCCAGCTGGGCAGGGAACCCCGTGGCGAGATCAAGGTCGTGCGGACCTGTAGCTTTGATATGCCGGAGGTGATAACCACTTATCCCGTCATCACGCCCGGAAAGAATGGCAAAGGCATAACTGTGTTCCCGACGACCTTTTGGTTAACATGCCCTAAATTAAATAGAGCTGTGGCGAATCTTGAGGCCAGGGGATGGATTGATAGGATTAAGGGAATGCTCAGAGATAACCGGGACGCGCGCGAGAGGCTCTTGAAAGCACACAGGCATTATGCCTCGGTCCGGATGGGACTCTTGACCCCGGATGACCGGGAGACGCTTAAGCGTGAATTCCCTTCAATTCTACATGTACTGGAGGAGACGGGGGTTGCCGGCATAAAGGACGTGACTAATCCTGAAGCCGTAAAGTGCCTGCACGCTCATTACGCTCATTATCTTGCGGGATATGATAATCCCATCGGTGAATGGGTTGACGCGGCGTTATTCGGTCTGTTATAATAAACATGTAATAGTATACCATATTTCATATTTTTATATATACATCGTATATACCTTCTTGTGCCGACGTGGCGGAATTGGCAGACGCAAGGGACTTAAAATCCCTCGCCCCGCAAGGGGCATGTGGGTTCGATTCCCACCGTCGGCACCAGTGTTTTCAAGGGGGTTCCTGGGTTTTATAACGGTGCCGTTCGAGAAATCAAGAAGTGCCATCGGTGCCCAATCGGTGCCCAAGTGTACCACTCAAGGCTATATCGAGCTTCTCTGCGGCTGCCTCCTGCAATCCAGGAAGGACATGTGAGTAGGTATCAAGCGTAATACTTATGCTTTCATGGCCCAGTCTCTCCTGAACTATCTTGGGGTGGGTGCCCTGGGCCAAGAGAAGTGTTGCGTGAGTATGCCGGAGGTCGTGGAAACGGAAGCCCTCGAGTCCGAGGGAATCAGCGAGCCTCCGGAATCTATGGGTAACCACCGTGGGGTCTAGAGGACGTCCATCTTCATGGCAGAAAACCAGGCCGTCGTCTTGATAGCGGCTTCCCAGCCGTAGTCGAGCCTCGGCCTGTTGTTTTTTCACCTTGTGCAAGATATCTATTGCACTTTGGCTGAGTGCGATCTGCCGGCGGCCTTTCTCGGTTTTAGGGGCACGAAAGATAAAACCTTGGTTAGGCAAACGTTGAAGTGTTTGTTGAACATGGATTTTGCGAGCTTCCAGGTCTACATCTTGCCAACGAAGGCCTAGAATCTCGCCAAGGCGCATCCCTGTATAAAGCGCCATAGCAATGAGAGCCTCATCCTCGTGCCCGGTGATAGACTTCAATAGCTTTTGGACTCCTTCAGTGCCTGATACATTCATCTCTATGTTGGAGTGCCTCACGCAACACCCGGTGATGGTATTGGACAGTCCGTGGGGACAATCCTCCTTTGCCATCCCTTCTTCCCTGTTCTGGGACCCGCGAATAGTAGCCCTGGACATGCATAGGTTGAAGCTTCGATAGAGGG
This sequence comes from Bacillota bacterium, assembly GCA_012839815.1. Lineage (GTDB taxonomy): Bacteria > Bacillota > SHA-98 > Ch115 > JABLXJ01 > JABLXL01. The sequence goes on from DUMQ01000140.1 coordinate 5,816, forward strand.
ACAGCCCCCAAGGCGGGAATTAGGTGGCGCCGAATAATACGCTCGTAGCTTACATATGTGGATGGAGCAAGGTTTTGCTTGCCGTAGTCAGACCCAACTTTGACGCTTTACGTATGTGTGGTGGCGTTTGCCCAGCGTAAGGCCTTGTATGTAGGGACGACATAGTGGCAAATATAATGGGCACATCAACTTGACAACTGTCATGTGGTTCGCTATGATAGTGGCAGGATGTTCATCAAGAGGACAAAAGCTAAGTCTGGAGACAAAACCTACACCTATATCCA
>DUMQ01000141.1 GCA_012839815.1 Bacillota bacterium
GCGTTCCGGGGACGGCGCGCTTGCGGCGCGCCTCCGTTGAAATTTGGCGCGAGGGCCTTGCCAAATTTCAAAAGGCTCCGTCACGCAAGCACCGGCAACCCCCGGGACGTGCTGGTAAACTGCAAATTAAGGAACCTACACCTAGGCGAGCAGGCCGCTCCGTAATCTCCGGCCGAGGGTGTTGGGCCGGAGATCAAGGCCGCCGGGCGGAGAGATGCGAGACACCCTATGCGAGTGCCGAAAGGGGCAGTGACTCATGCGCACCAACTTAGGCCCGGAACCAGGGACCCAGGGGTGAGGTTATGGAGGGAAAAACCTGGAACGAAACCACGACCGGGACCCGTTGCACCGGGACCGGGCGTAGCCTCGAAGAGGCATGGCGGGTTAGAAAGGCCAATTTCGACGATATCATTTATTTCCCAGTCCCCAGTATCATAAGATATGATACGGAGTGTTACACAAACAGCCCTGCGAGCTTTGTCCCCGTTTCCATAACGGGGAGGGCGTGTTCCCTCAGGTGCGATCACTGCAATGGCCGTATCCTGGAGAATATGATCCCGGCGACGACGCCCGAAGCCCTCCTCGCCCTGGGGGAGAAGCTGGCGGGTGCCGGATGCCGCGGCCTTCTCATAAGCGGCGGCTCGGGCCCGGATGGCTCCGTACCGCTCGACACGTTCATCGACGCCATAGGTGAGCTCAAGCGTGCACACGGGCTGCGTATTGCTGTGCATACGGGACTGGTTGACAGGAACCAGGCCCGGTGGCTGGCGGGAGCAGGCGTCGACGTCGCCATGATCGACGTGATCGGGAGCGCGGCAACCGCCCGCAGGATCTATCACCTCGAGGCCGCCCTCCAGGATTACATCGAATCCGTCAGGAATTTGAGGGACCAAGGCGTGCCCGTCGTCCCCCACATTGTCCTGGGCCTCGACTACGGACGACTCGATGGGGAGGCCGACGCCCTTTATGCCCTCTCTACCTGCGACATTCATGAGCTCGTCCTGGTTATTATCAGGCCACTCAAGGGCACGCGCATGGAAGGTGCCAGGCCGCCCGGGCCTTCTGAGCTCGCCGGGGTCTTTGCGCTTGCAAGGAGCCTCTTCCCCCGGCGGCATGTATTCCTTGGTTGCGCGAGGCCGGGAGGAGATCACAGGCGCGATGTCGAATCTCTCGCGGTAAGGGTCGGGTTTAACGGGATAGCCTACCCGTCGGCCGAGACGGTTCGCCTCGCTCGCGACCTGGGCCTCAAGGCCGTATTCTCAGAGCAGTGTTGCTCGCTGGTGGTATGAACACGACGTGACAAAGGTAGCGTAGACAAAGACGTGACAAAGATAGCGTAGACAAAAATGGCGTAGATAAGAACGGCTTAGACAGAGACGGCGTAAACAAGGATGATATAGACGATATAGACAAGGATGGCGTGAAAGAAGACGGCGCGTCAAGGGGGGGCAGGTCGTAGTCATGAATTTGATGCGGGCGCCGGGGCCTGCGGCGGCGGTTGAAGAAAGCCCTGAATACGTGCGTACGAGCCTGGGCGCGGCTATCGCGTTAGGCTTCAGCCCGGGGGCCTTTTACAGGGATGCCAGGGCCTACTGTATTAACTTGCTCTTGACCTATAACGACGGGTGCAGGGCAAATTGCGCCTATTGCGGCCTTTCGCGCAGCCGGGCCGGCAGGTATACGGATAAGAGCTTTATACGCGTCAAGTGGCCGGTCGTCAGGGTGAGTAAGGTCGCGGATCGAATTGGTAGAATCGGTGGTTTAGCCGGGTCACGGGGCGAGGTGCGAAGGGTGTGCATCTCCATGGTCACCCACCCGAGAGCTGCGTCCGATGTAGTTCGCGTGGCGACTGCTATTCGCTCGCGATCGGATGTGCCGATTTCGGGACTTCTGACCCCTACGACCCTCACAAGATCGGACCTGGAAGCAATGAAGGATGCTGGTATTGATAGAATTGGCATCGCCGTTGATGCGGCAACGCGGGAGCTTTTTGACGTTTTGCGCGGCCATGGCGTCAGGGGGCCGCACAGGTGGGAGGGCTACTGGAAAGCGCTTGCGGAAGCGGTTGAGGTGTTTGGCCGGGGGATGGTCGGTTGCCACCTGATCGCCGGCCTCGGTGAGACTGAGAGGGAGATGGCTGGCGCCATACAGGCTGCGCACGACATGGGCGTCGTCACCCACCTTTTTTCCTTTTACCCCGAGCACGGCTCGGCCATGGAACGCCACGAGCGGCCTTCACTTGAATCCTATCGCAGGATCCAGCTCGCACGCTACTTGATAAATGAGGGCATTGCAAGGTACGAGGATTTTTCGTTCGACGACAGGGGGACTATTACGGGCTACGGAATCCCCCGGGATAGGCTCGAGGAGGTGGTGGGGCTTGGCCTCCCGTTCATGACGAGCGGGTGCCCGGGCAAGCATGGCGAGCTGGCCTGTAACCGGCCCTACGCGAATGAAAGGCCGGGGGAACCCATCAGGAACTACCCTTTCCCTCCGGACGAGCAGGACATAGAAGAGATCAGGAGCCAGCTTGGCCATGATCCGGAATAAACAGTAGGGCTCAGGCATATACATAGCATTGCATGAATAGACCTTACCCGTGCAATCCTTCCTGCCCACCAGGCCGATCCGCCGCCGGCGCCCCGGGATGCCTCAGGCCATGCATGTGCCGCAGGTGGTGTAGGGTGGTGGCGTAGGGTGCCGGGCGGTCCGGGCGGTACCGGGCGGGCGCACCTGGGAGCACGACGCCCCCGGAGCTCGACTGGAAGGCCCGGGTGAGAGGCGGGATGAATGCTATGTACAGGGATGCCAGGGGGAGGCCGCGGCACAAATTTCACCGGCACAGGTTCGTCCGTTGGGAACGGCGTGAAAGAGGGACACCCGGCCGCCTGCTGAGAAACCTCGCCTTCTTCTATGCGGCTATATTCCTGATCGTGGCCGCCCTGGTGATATTGGGCTCCGCGCGCCTCCCGGGTAATGGCGGCCAGGGGGGGAATATGGGTCCGGCACTCACACCCGGTGTGGGTGAGTTCTTCGATTCTGCCGAGAGGAATCTCCTCTCGACGCTTTCCCGCTGGCTTGAGCCATACCCGGGGTTGCATACAGCGATCTTTGAAAGGGGCGTGCCTGCCCTTGCGTCTGAGCGTGAGGCGCGGCCCGGTGGCGATCCACCGCCCCTCGGACCGGGCCATGGGGTGGTGAGATCTGTTCTTCTCGCCCTCACAGACGCGGATTTCTCGGACCTGAAAGCCCTTCTTACCTTTCAGATCCCCAAAATAAAGAGAGGGGCGGCATCCCAGGAGAGATCCAAGGAGGCTATAACAAGTCGTGGGGTTCCCGCCGGCAGGATGGACGATGAAGCTAGACCTGCCGGATTCACCGGGCCTGCAGGGAGACCGGACCCATCGCCTCCGCCTCCGGAGCCACCTCTGAGGGCCATCCCTGGCATTGAAGAGGGCAGCCAGGACAGGGCCAGGGATGCAGCGGAGACACGTGAGCCTCTTGTCGCCATATATCACTCGCATAGTTCCGAGGCTTACAGGCCGACGTCCGGCGTGGATTACACCTGGGGCAGGCCGGACGGGGTTATACGGGTCGGCGATGAGGTGGCGCGGGTGTTGACCGAGAAGTATAACATCTCCGTTATCCATTCTAGGAAGGTTCACGATTTTCCCAGGTGGCGGGAGGCCTACATGAACGCCCTCCCGACGATCGAAGGTATACTCAAGAAGCACCCATCGATCGAGATTGTCCTAGATATTCACAGGGATTCCATTCCGATACCGGCCCAGATACCCAGGACGGTGAGTATAAAGGGGCAGAAGGCCGCCCGGATCTTTGTAGTCGTCTCAAATGACAAGTTCGGCCTTCCTCACCCACGGTGGAGGGAGAATTTTGCATTTGCCCTGCAGCTTAACTCGGTGATGGAAAACCTCTACCCTGGGCTATCGCGGGGGGTGGATTTGAGGGATGACGGCCGCTGGAACCAGCATGTCCATCCCCGGGCAGTCATACTCGAGATCGGTTCCGTCAACAATACGAGGGAGGAGGCGCTCGCAGCGGCCCGCTTCGTTGCGGATGCTATCGCAAGGACCCTCTCGCAGATAAAGGCAAAGCCGTGATAAGGCGGTGACAAGGTATGTATTATGCCCGCCACCTGAAGGCATGCTAAGTACAGGAGGAAACCAACGGTCTCCTTGCGCACTGACTTAGATGATCGAGGAAGGCGGGCGAGGTGTTTGATCGCTTATGCTTCTGGTGAGGAAGGGTAGGCTCGGCTGGAAAGCTTTTGCGCTTTGGTTGCTGGGCCTTTTTATATTTATAGGCCTGGGGATCTACGTGGCATCCAGGGGCTCCGGCGACCTGATCGGGGCTAATCTCAACGCGCAGCTTGGTCTACGCGCGGGCGAGATCGCCCGGGATGCGCTGGGCGCCTTGAAGAAGGGATCCGTGGCGATCCGGAGAATAATTCATATGAAAATAATTCATATGAAATAGAACGGAGAAGCGGAGACTATTACGGAGAAGCAGAGCCCACTATGCAAAATAGGGCGAAGACTTATGAATGCCAATAACGCGGGGGAGGGGACCAGCATGTATTGTACCACTCACACCGTTGCAGGGGCGGCTGCAGGCCTCCTGGCAGGTGATCCTGTCACGGGCTTTATCTTAGGCCTCGGCACCCATGCCGTGCTTGATGCCCTGCCACATCATGATTATTCAAATACGGCCACGGGGGTGCTCGATACCCTGGTAGCGGCAGTCATCGTCGGGACCATTGCGGCCCTGGGAGTCGGGGGCAGGTATGGGATTTTATCGGGCGCCGTAGGCGGCGCGGTTCCGGACCTGGAGGTCGTGAGGGCCCATCTAAACCCCAGGGCCTACCTCCCGCCAAATCCCTCGCGGAGGTTGATCTTCCCCTCCCACAGCGGCCTCATCCCCCATGGAAGGCGTTGGGTACCCTGGGGGATAGTGACCCAGGCTGCCATTGTCATCGCCGGCCTGGGATTTATCATATCGCGCCTTTGATTCGCTCGCGCCTATGATTCGCGCCTCTGGTAGCGTCCATTTTGGGTTTTACCTCTGGCCACCACCAGGCTGCCCCGGCCACCACGGCTTCCAACTACCGACTTCTAACTACCAACCTTGCAGTGAACCCCGGCTAATGCTATAATTCTCTTTAGCCTAGGGTCTGTGGAAACATGGCCGGATCCTTGGAAACACGGCCGGATCAAAGGAAGTTGAGGTCCGATGTCAACGGAGGATATAAGGAACTTTTCCATAATCGCCCATATTGATCACGGCAAATCAACGCTTGCTGACCGCATCCTGGAATACACAGGGGCTCTCTCGGAGCGCGAGATGGAGGACCAGGTGCTCGACCAGATGGATCTCGAGCGCGAACGCGGCATCACGATCAAGGCCAAGGCAGTCAGGCTGGACTATACGTCGGCGGCTAGCGGCGGTTCATATGTATTCAACCTCATAGACACGCCGGGCCATGTCGATTTCTCATATGAGGTTTCGAGGAGCCTTGCGGCATGTGAGGGGGCCGTCCTTGTAGTCGATGCATCTCAGGGTGTGGAGGCGCAGACCCTTGCCAACCTTTACCTGGCTATCGAGCACGATCTCGCCATCGTGCCCGTTATCAACAAGATCGACCTGCCGGGCGCCGAGCCCGAAAGGGTCAAAAAGGAACTCCATGATATCGCCGGCATCGATCCGGACGAGTGCATCCTGGCGAGCGCCAAGACAGGCCAGGGGACGGTTGATATCCTGGAGGCGATAGCCACGAGGATACCTGCTCCCAAGGGGTCTCCGGAGAGCCCCTTGCGGGCGCTGATCTTCGATTCCCACTTTGACCCGTATCGCGGGGTTATAGCCTACGTGAGGGTAGTCGACGGCCAGGTCGCGCCGGGGATGAAGATCATGATGATGGCTACCGGTAAGGTGTTTGATGTTGACGAGGTTGGTGTATTCCGGCCTCGCATGGAGGTTATTGATAAGCTCGCCGCGGGTGAGGTGGGATATGTTATAGCGGGAATCAAGAACGTCAAAGATGCCCACGTTGGCGACACCATCACCGATGCCCAAAACCCGGCAGAATCCCCCCTCCCCGGCTACCGCAAGGTCAACCCGATGGTGTTTTGCGGTATGTATCCGGTGGAGACCAACAGGTATGAAGAATTACGGGATGCCCTCGATAAGTTGCAGTTAAACGATGCGTCTCTGGTCTATGAGCCTGAAACCTCTGTCGCCCTGGGTTTCGGCTTCAGGTGCGGATTCCTGGGCCTCCTTCACATGGAGATTGTCCAGGAAAGGCTCGAACGCGAATTCGACCTCGACCTGGTGACAACGGCTCCCAGCGTAGTTTACAAGGTGGTCAAGACCAGCGGGGAGGTCATTGATGTCGACAGCCCCGCCAAGCTCCCACCGGCCGGGGAGATTCAAAGAATCGAGGAGCCTTATGTCAGGGCTACGATCCTGACACCCGCTGACTACGTTGGGCCTGTCATGGAGCTGTGCCAGGAGCGCCGTGGCGAGTACAGGAGCATGGAGTACTTGAGCGAGTCCCGTGTCATGCTCGAATATGATCTCCCTCTCAGCGAGATACTACTTGATTTCTTTGATAAGCTCAAGGCAAAGACAAGAGGGTATGCCTCGCTTGACTATGAATACTCCGGCCACCGGGAGTCACGCCTGGTGAAGCTCGACATCCTGCTGAACGATAAGCCTGTGGATGCTCTGTCATCAATTATACACACCGACAAGGCTTACCAGCGGGGGCGCCAGCTCGTGGAGAAGCTCAAGGGGATAATACCGCGGCAGATGTTTGAGGTCCCGATACAGGCCGCCATCGGCAGCAGGGTGATCGCCCGCGAGACGGTAAAGGCCCTCAGGAAGAACGTCCTCCAGAAGTGTTATGGGGGGGATGTCACGCGGAAGAAGAAGCTCCTTGAGAAACAGAAGGAAGGCAAGAAGCGAATGAAGCAGCTCGGCAATGTGGAGGTGCCCCAGGAAGCGTTCATGGCGATCCTGAAGGTGGACTAGATAGCCACGTAAGGGTCACACGGACGAGCGGGACGGGCGCGCCGGCCGGGCGGCGGAACAGAGGGCGCGCCACCCGGCAAATGCAATATAAATGCAATATGTAGGGTGGGGTAGAGGCGCATAGCCTTATGGGCGTCGTAGAGAGGTGATGATTTGTGGGCGTTGACTTGTGTCAGGAGGCATGTCACAGCGGCCCCGGCGACGGCGTAGCCGTTTATGTGCATATCCCTTTCTGCGTACGAAAGTGTTACTATTGCGACTTCAATTCATACCCTCTTGACGACGATGACGGCGATGGTGACGCTGCGCGCGCCTATGTAGACGCGCTGGTGCGGGAAGCGGCGCTCAACGGTGAGCAGCTTGCCCAGAGGGGGCTGGAGGTCAGGACGCTATACATTGGCGGCGGGACGCCCACATCCCTTCACGCGAGGCTCCTGGCCAGGGTGTTGGCGGGGCTGGGACGGAACCTCCCGGTTAGGCGGGACGCTGAGATTACAGTCGAGGCAAATCCTGGCACCCTGGATGGGGCAAAGCTCGAAGCCATGCTGGATGCAGGGGTAAATCGCTTGAGCCTCGGCGCCCAGGCGATGGACGACGATCTCCTGGCGAGGATCGGCCGGATCCACAGGGTGGGAGATTTCTTGGAATCCTTTGCTGCGGCCCGGAGGGCCGGATTTCAGAACATAAATGTCGACCTGATCTTCGCCCTGCCCGGGCAGGACCTGGCTCGGTGGCGGGAAACCCTGGAGGCTGTGGTGGCCCTCGCACCGGAGCATATTTCCACCTATAATCTTGTAATAGAGGAGGGTACCAGGTTTGGGCGGGAGCTGGAGGCGGGGATCCTGCAACCTGTGGACGAGGAGCTTGACGCCGATATGTACCAGCTTGCCATCGATTACCTTGCAGAGAGGGGATATGAACACTACGAGATCTCAAACTTTGCGCTCCCGGGGCATTCTTGCCTACACAACATTACCTACTGGCGCAATGAGGCATATCTTGGCCTGGGGGCCGGCGCTCATTCGCATTTCGATGGGAAGCGATATTCTAATGTCCTTCTGCCTGGCGACTATGTTACCCGGATCGAGGGCGGGCTGAGCCCGGTCGCGGAGGTCGAACAGGTCACGGTTGAAACCGAGAAGCGGGATACGGTCATCCTGGGGCTCAGGATGCTCCGCGGGGTGCTGGACAGCGAGTTTTATGCGCGCTTCGGCATTCACCTGCGCGAGGCCTTTGGCCCGGAGATACTTGAACTGAGTAACCAGGGGCTCCTGCGGGTTAATGAGGACGGCGATAATATTAATAATATCGATATTATCGCTCTCACAAGGAGGGGGCTCTTTCTGGCCAACGAAGTGTTTATGAGGTTTTTGCCATAGGTTAACCTGGGCCAAATGATACCGCAAATTCTCGAGCGCGGGGCGGGGGAAAATTGCGCTTGACAAGAAAGAGGGGTCAATGATATTTTTAACATAAGGAACGTTAGCACTCTCGCCTGGCGAGTGCTAATGCGGGGTGGTCTCCATGAGCGGCGCGGAGATTATGAACGAGAGGAAAAAGCGTATATTGCAGGCGGTCACGGATGATTATATCTCGACCGCCGAACCGGTGGGGTCAAGGACGATCGCTCGCAGGTATAATCTGGGGATCAGTCCTGCTACAATAAGAAATGAAATGGCTGATCTCGAAGAGAGCGGGTACCTGGAGCAACCTCATACCTCAGCCGGCCGGATCCCCTCAGACAAGGGGTATAGGTTCTACGTGGATTCGCTTATGCAGGCGAGGCCGTTGAGCAAGGAACAGCAGGCGAGGATCTACAGGGAGCTCAAGCGGAGGCAGCACGAGATAGAGGCATTGATCCAGCACACGGCGAAGCTTATCGCCGACCTTACGAGCTGTGCTGCTTTGATCCTGTGTCCGAGACTCCAGGATCGCGTCCTGAAACATATAGAATTAATCCCTCTGAATGAGGAGAACGTCCTGGTGATCCTCGTTACAAGTCCGGGCTTTGTTGAGACGAGGGTCGTCGAAATCCCCCATCCTATCAGTGCGGAAGAACTTCGCAAGGTCGCTGAGTTTCTCAATGCGCACCTGCAGGGCATGATTGTATCGAATATAAGGGTTTCGCTCCTGAAGCAGCTACACCTGGAGCTTGTGCGCTATAACTCCCTGCTCGAGGGGACTCTAGATCTCATCATAAAGACCATCAGGAAATCCGGGAAGGAGCGCGTTTACCGGGAGGGCACGATGCATATCCTTGAACAGCCGGAATTTAGAGATATAGAGAAGGTTAAGCCTCTTTTCGAATTCCTCGGAGAGGATGATACACTTATAGATATCCTCGGGAACGCTTCATCCCATGGCGAGCTTAGGGTTGTTATCGGCAAGGAACACGAAATGGCTGAGATCAGGGATTGCAGCATGATCAGTGCTCCGTACGGTATCCGGGGAAATATAGTTGGCATCCTGGCTGTGCTGGGGCCTACGAGGATGGATTATGCGCGTATTATAAGCCTTGTTGAGTTTGTGGCGGGGCTTTTGAGCGATACGCTCACGGAAATTGATGCGAGCTGACCCTATGACCTTTCGATAGGAGGTTGCCGGGCGGGTCTGCTGGCATATTCCCGGAGTTTACGAGTGTGGGGTTAAGTGTTCCGACCTTAGCCCCACAAGCCTGTTTATCGGTATATATATTCGTTTATGTTTTCCATGCGCCCGGCTGGGAAGGAGATGGTGGCTTTGATACAGGAAGAATCCCAGAACGAGCAGGGTAAAGTGCACGAGAGCGAGGAGATGGAAGTGCACGAGGACCGCGAAGATAGGCACGAGGATGAGGATAGGTACGAAGATGGGGGTATAGGCGATAGCGCCCCGGGGGAAATCTGCACAGAGGCGCAGGAGAAGACCGGGGCGGAAGGGGAGCTGGCCAGGCTGGCAGAGGAACTGGAGAAGGTGAAGCAGGAGAGGGATAGATACCTGGCCGGCTGGCAGAGAACCCAGGCGGATTTCGAGAATTTCAAGAAGAGGGCGCGCCAGGAGAGGGAGGAACTCTCCTGTGTCATCGTCGAGGAAACCATACTCAAGGTTCTCCCTGTTATAGATAATCTTGAGCGCGCGCTGGCATTTTCCAAGGCCAAGAATGATGCTGAGCCGTTGATAAGCGGTGTGGAGCTGACGCTCCGCCAATTCATGGATATCCTCGCGAGGGAGGGCATAACCCCTATCGAGGCGAAAGGTAAGCCGTTTGATCCCAGGCTTCACGAGGCAATGATGCAGGTAGAAAGCAACGAGGTCGCCGAGAACACGGTTGTCGAGGAGATCCAGAGGGGTTACCAGGCGCGCACGAGGGTGTTGCGACCTTCGCTGGTGAAGGTTTCGAGGCGGCCAGAACCGGCGGGTTCCGAATGCTGTAAGGAGGCATAGATATATGGGAAGGGTTGTTGGTATAGATCTTGGAACGACAAACTCTGTTATTGCCGTCATGGAAGGCGGAGAGCCTAAGGTCATTCCAAACGCCGAGGGGAGCAGACTTACCCCGTCTGTTGTTGGTTTTTCCAAGACCGGGGAGCGGCTCGTGGGGCAAGTGGCCAAGAGGCAGGCCATCACAAATCCCGAGCGGACGGTTATATCGATCAAACGAAAGATGGGGACCACCTACAAGGTGAAGATCGATGATAAAGAGTATACTCCCCAGGAGATCTCCGCTATGATCCTCCGCAAGCTGAAGGAGGATGCCGAGAGCTTCCTTGGGGAGAAGATCGAGAAGGCCGTTATAACCTGTCCGGCCTATTTCACTGATAGCCAGCGGCAGGCCACAAAGGATGCGGGGAGAATCGCGGGGCTTGAGGTGCTTCGCATCATAAACGAGCCCACGGCGGCAGCGCTCGCCTACGGCCTTGATAAGACCGGCGACCATACCATTCTCGTCTTTGACCTGGGCGGCGGGACGTTTGATGTCTCCATCCTGGAGCTCGGGGACGGGGTATTTGAGGTCAAGGCGACCAACGGTAACAATCTCCTGGGCGGCGACGATTTCGACAGGAGGATCGTGGATTATGTGGCCGAGGAGTTCAGGAAGCAGTACGGGATTGACCTGAGAAAGGATAAGGTGGCGCTGCAGCGGCTGACGGAGGCGGCTGAGAAGGCCAAGATAGAGCTGTCGACCCTGGTCACGACCAGCATTAACTTGCCGTTTATAACCGCGGATTCCTCAGGCCAGCCCCTCCACCTGGACATGACCTTGACACGGGCGAAATTTGAGGAGTTGACGCGGGATCTTGTCGAGAAAACACTCGGGCCCACCAGGCAGGCCCTGGCTGACGCGGGGCTGGAGCCAAAGGACATCGATAAGGTTATCCTGGTCGGCGGGTCCACGAGGATCCCCGCAGTCCAGGAGGCTATAAGGAACCTCATAGGCAAGGAGCCTCATAAGGGCGTTAACCCCGACGAGTGCGTGGCGATCGGCGCCGCCATCCAGGCCGGCGTCATAACCGGCGAGGTGCATGACGTCCTGCTCCTGGACGTGACGCCCCTGTCGCTCGGCATCGAGACCCTGGGAGGCGTTTTCACAAAACTTATCGAGCGCAATACCACGATCCCGACGACGAAGAAGCAGATCTTCTCTACGGCTGCGGATAACCAGACTACGGTGGATATACACGTGCTCCAGGGCGAGCGCCCGATGGCGGCCGATAATGTGACCCTCGGGAGGTTCCAGCTTACGGGCATCCCGCCGGCGCCAAGGGGAGTCCCACAGATCGAGGTTACATTCGATATCGACGTAAATGGTATCGTACATGTTTCGGCCAAGGACCTCGGGACCGGCAGAGAGCAGAAGATCACCATAACCTCGTCGAGCGGGGTGAGCGAGAAGGATATCGAACGCATGATTAAGGAGGCCGAGGCCCACGCCGAGGAGGATAAGAGGCGCCGCGAGGAGGCAGAGCTCCGCAACGATGCGGATTCATTGATTTACACTACTGATAAGACCCTGCGGGACCTGAAGGATAGGATCACACCTGACCAGAGGGATAAAATCGAGCGCGCGAAGGAGGACCTGAGGTCGGCGCTGGGAACCAAGGATACACAGAGGATCAAGTCCAGGATGGAGGACCTGACGAGGGCCCTCCACGAGGTGACCTCCTCTATGTACAGCCAGGCGCAGGCCCAGGGCCAGTACCAGCAGGGATACGGCGGGGGGCAAGAGGCAGCCGGAGGTAACCCGCATGGTGCCGGTGGTGGCCGCGGCGGTGCCGGGAGCGCCGACAATGTAGTCGACGCGGAGTACCGGGATGTCGGCAATGATAACAAGGAGAAAAGGTAGGATGCCGCGCCTGGGATACAGCTACAGGCCGCGGGCGCCGCAGGTCTCCCATGGAGGAGCGCCTGCTGTGAAGAGGGCGGTGGCCGATCATGGCTAAGCGAGATTATTATGAGGTGCTCGGCGTCGACAGGGGTGCAAGCCAGGATGAGATAAAAAAGGCATACCGCAAGCTTGCCCGGCAATATCATCCCGATGCCAACCCCAATGATCCCTCTGCCGAGGCGAAGTTCAAGGAAATAAACGAGGCTTACGAGGTCCTGGGTGACCCTGACAAGCGGGCGCGCTACGACCAGTTTGGCCACGCCGGGGCCGAGGGGGGCTTTGGCGGCTTTGGACAGGGCGATTTCGGCGGTTTTGGCGGCTTCGAGCCCTTCGGGAACATATTCGATATGTTCTTCGGCGGCGATTTCGCAGGGGCTCGTGCCCAGCGGAGGGGGCCCGAGAGAGGGGCCGACCTCCGCTACGACCTGGAGATCACCCTGGAGGATGCGGCCTTTGGGCTGGAACGGGAGATACAGATAACCCGGATGGATACGTGCAAAGAGTGTAATGGCACAGGGGCTGCGCCCGGCACCCATCCTGTAACCTGTCCTGTGTGCAACGGGCGTGGCCAGGTCGGCGAGACGCGGACCACACCCTTCGGCCGTTTCACCAGCCTTCACACGTGTCAGCGCTGCGGCGGGGAGGGCAAGGTTATAGAGAAGCCGTGCCCTGCCTGCAACGGCAAGGGGAGGGTGCGCGGGCGCCATACCATCGCCGTCAAGATCCCGCCCGGGGTCGATACCGGTACGCGGCTCAGGGTCGCGGGCGAGGGTGATGGAGGCCTCAGGGGCGGGGCACCGGGTGATCTTTATGTGTATATAACCGTACTCCCTCATGATATATTTGAGCGCACGGGCAACGATATATTGTGTGAGATCCCTGTTGAGTTCTGGCAGGCGGCCCTCGGCGATGAGATAGATGTACCGACCCTGGACGGTAAGGCGAAACTCAAGATCCCCGAGGGGACGCAAACGGGGACCGTATTCAGGTTGAAGAATAAGGGGATCCCGAGCATCCGCGGCTTCGGCAGGGGTGACCAGCATGTCAGGGTCAAGGTCATGACTCCGACAAGACTCAGCGAAAAGGAAAAGGAATTGCTGCGGCAGTTTGCGAAGCTCCACGGCAAGAGCGCCCCGGAAGAGGGCAAGGGGTTTTTTAAGAAGATGAGGGATGCGTGGGAGCGGCATGCGTAGATTCTTTGTCCCAAGCCAGGATATAGATGATGAGACGGCTTACATCAGGGGAAGCGATGTCAGGCATATACGGGATGTCCTGCGCCTTAGGGAGGGCGATATGGTCGCTGTCGTGGACGGCGCAGGGAACGAATATCAGTGTCGCATAAAGCATCTGGCAGGCGATTTGGTGGAGTGCCAGATGCTGGAGCGGGTACGGAGGGCCGGAGAGCCCTCCATTAAAATTACCCTTGTTCAGGGTCTACCTAAAGGCGATAAGATGGATTATGTGGTGCAGAAGGGAACGGAGGTAGGGATCGGGAGGTTTGTACCGGTTATAACGGAGAGGACGGTGGTGCGCCTTGCGGCCGGGGGGCCCGGAGATGGCCGCGAGGAGACCGGGAAGATCGAAAAGAGGACGGCAAGATGGCGGCGCATCGCCATGGAAGCGGCGAAGCAGGCAGGGCGGTCGATCGTGCCCATTGTTGAGCGCCCGCGATGCCTTGACGATGCTGTAGACGTGCTCTCCGGGGAGCGTCGCGGGGAGCGCGGTGACTACCGTGACTGCGGTGACCGCTGTGACCGCGGGCCGGGCTCGCCTGATGTTGATGCTGATTCCGACGGTGATGCCGGTGGACCCGGCGCCGGCTCGACTCCGGGTGTTGGCGCGATGTGGCTCGTTCCCTGGGAACTTGAAACAGCACGACCCCTTAAGGGTGTCCTCAAGGGGAGGCCGGATGCGAGGGAGTTTGTGGTGTTCATCGGTCCCGAGGGAGGGTTTACCTCGGATGAAATACAGATGCTGGTAGCGCATGGCGCCGTTTCTGTTACGCTCGGTCCCCGCATATTCAGGACGGAGACGGCGGGGCTGGTCGTCGCCGCGGCTGTACTTTATGAATATGGCGAGCTCGGTGGGTAAGGTCGAGCTTGGTGGGTAAACAGGCAAATAAGGGATAGGTGAGGGATAGAATAAGAGATTAGGTAAGAGATAGGTCCGGGTGGATGGATAGGGGAATGTGTGGTAATGTCTCGTAAGGGCAAGACGTGTGCTTTCAGCACGCTCGGGTGCAAGGTTAACCAGTACGATACCGCGGGCCTGGCCGCCCTCTTCAGGGAGCGCGGGTACGAGATCGTTGACTTTGATTCCGTGGCTGATGTATATTGCATTAATACCTGCACGGTGACGGGAATGAGTGACCGGAAGTCGCGCCAGCTTATCAGGCGCGCCCTCAGACGGAATCCGAATGCGGTCATTGTCGTGACGGGGTGTTATGCTCAGGCGGCGCCCGGCGAGGTCCTAGCAATACCCGGGGTCAACATCGTTGTCGGCACCAAGGGGAGAGCCAAGATCGTTGACCTTGTGGAGGAGATCTTGAATACCGGGGATGGGAAGCACAGGCCCGACGATGGCGGTGATGCAGCTGCGGCAGCCGGGGGGCGCAGGACAAAGATAAATGCCGTTGAGGAGCTCTATGGCAGCGCCTGCGAGTTACGGGAGTTTGAGGAGCTTCCTGCGGGCGTCTTTGAGGAGCGCACGCGGGCCTATTTGAAGATCCAGGAAGGCTGCGAGCAATTCTGCTCATACTGCAAGGTCCCTTATGTGAGGGGCCGGATGCGGAGCCGAAAGCCCGAGAGTGTGTTGAACGAGGCCAGGGCCCTGGCGGAGGCGGGCCACAAGGAGATCATTTTGACAGGCATTCACCTCGGAGCCTATGGAAGGGATTTCGATGGGAGTCGTGAGGGGACCCGGGTTGATCTAGCATGGATAGCGCGGCGCATTGCCGGAATCCCGGCAGTGAAGCGGATCAGGCTCAGCTCCGTGGAGCCCGCCGACGTCACAGATGACCTGATAAACCTGGTTGCCACAGACCGGAAGATGGCGCGCCATTTCCATATCCCGTTGCAGAGCGGGGATGATGATGTCCTGGCCCTCATGCGCAGAGGCTACACAACATCAGAATATGAGGCGCTGATAAAGAAGGTACGAGGAGCGATCTCTGATGTGGCGATAACCACCGACATAATGGTCGGGTTCCCCGGCGAGACGGATGAAAGATTCGAAAACAGCCTGGCTTTCGCCCGGAGGATGGCTTTCAGCCGGATGCACGTTTTTAAGTATTCGAGGCGGCCAGGGACGGCTGCGGCCCGGTTTTCGGGGCAGGTTGACGCCCGGGTCAAGGAGGACCGGAGCAATAGGATGCTCGACCTTGCGAAGGAAATGTCCCTCCAGTTTCATAGGAGGTTCGTAGGTTCCGTCGCTGAGGTCCTTTTTGAGAACCACAATGAAAACGGCCTCGAAGGCCTGACTAGCAATTATATCCGGGTGTTCGCCGACGGGCCGCCCATGCTTGTCGGCCAATTTGGGCAGGTCAGGATTAACCAGGCAACCGCCGAATTCGTGCGGGGTGAGATTGTGTGAGATTATACAGTCGTGCCGTAGGGCGGGGAGGGGTCACGCAGTATGGGTAAGGGTGAAGATGTGAATGTGAGGGATCATACAGAGGAGGACATGGGGAAGGAGGATACAGGGGAGTGCATTTTCTGTGAGATCATAGGTCGAACGAAGCCTGCCGATATCATATATGAAGATGACAGGGTCGTGGCATTCAAGGATAAGCGGCCGCGAGCACCGGTCCATGTGCTTGTAATACCCAGGAAACATATTCCCACGCTATTCGATCTCACGGATGAGGATGAAAACCTGATCGGCCACATACATCTTGTCGCAGCGCGACTGGCCAGGCAGCTCGGCGCGGTAGACGGGTTTCGTGTAGTTGTGAATTGCGGGGCCAGGGCCGGGCAGACCGTATATCACCTCCATTTTCATATTCTTGCTGGCAGGCCCCTCGGTTGGCCCCCTGGTTGAGATTGACACCCGGATTTTCCTTGCGGTATAATAGGGCATAGGTTTGCACAAGAGCGGGGCAAGGGAAGCGCTGGTCGCAGAGGATTTCCAGCAACGGAGGGAGGGAGATCAGAGTGGCAGAAGTACGGGTAGGTAAAAACGAATCGCTTGATAGCGCATTGCGCAGGTTTAAGCGGCAGTGCCAGAGGTCAGGTATAATGGCTGAGATCAGGAAACATGAACACTATGATAAACCGAGCGTCAGACGTAAGAAGAAGTCCGAGGCAGCACGCAGGAGACGGTTCCGTTAGCCCCTATGCATGTCCCTCTCTCAAAGAAGGTTGCTGGCTCGACGTTATAACTTTATGGTAGTCCGACGACTTTCAATGGTGGTTGGAAAAGATGCCCGATACATACCGTTCCAGTAATATCGGGCATTTTTTATTGCGAGGTTTGCGAGGTGAGGTTTGTGCTTACGAGAGCTAGCTTGATTCATTTTGCTGGCCCGCTCGGCCTGGTTGTCGCCCTAGTTCTCGCAATCATGATGACGGCTTTAATCTTCAACCCGGTCGTGCATGCGCACGCACCCGCCCTGCACGCGCCCTTCCTGGAGGCTGGCGCTGGCGCGACGTTTACACCCCGGTCTTCACCTGGTCCTGGGACGGGTGCGGCGGGGGCGAGCGGGGACGCGAGCGAGGACGGCGGCGTGCCCGTGGTCTATGTTATAAATATCGAGGGCACGATTGAGCCCGGACTCGCAGCATATGTCAAAAGGGCCATGGGGCTGGCAGAGCAGAATGGCGTAGAAGCGCTGGTCTTCGAGATAGATACCTTTGGCGGGAGGGTTGATGCTGCGACTGAGATAAGGGACCTCATTCTCGACACCCCGATACCCACGATTGGTTTCGTAAAGGGGCGGGCGTGGTCGGCGGGAGCCCTCATCACCCTGGCGACCACGCATATCGCCATGGCCCCCTCGGCAAGCATAGGGGCCGCAGAACCCCGGCCCGTCGATGAGAAGACGATATCCGCCTTGCGCGCCGAGTTTGAGGCCACTGCCGAGGCGAGGGGGCGGGATGCCAGGATCGCTGCGGCCATGGTAGATAAGGATATAGAGATAAAGGGGCTGGTTGGAAAGGGGAAAATCCTGACCATGGCGGCGAAGGATGCCGAGGCTCGGGGCTTCATCGATTTTGTCGGAACCGATAGGAAGGCGGTTCTCAAACATTTCGGGTATGGGGGCGCCTACGTTAAGGTCATCCCAGTTAGCTGGTCGGAAACCCTCGCGAGATATATAACCGACCCGCTGGTGAGTTCGATCCTCCTGACCATCGGTTTTCTGGGCCTGGTCTTTGAGGTGCTCACACCGGGCTGGGGCATCCCGGGGACGACCGGCGTCATCGCGCTTGCCCTTTTCTTCGGGGGCAGGCTTGTGGCTGGCATCGCCGGCTGGGAGGTGGTTCTCCTGTTTACAGCCGGCTTCCTCTTGCTTCTCCTGGAGATCTTCGTGATCCCCGGCTTTGGCGTGGCCGGGGTGGCAGGCATAGGGGCGCTCCTCGCCAGCATCTTCCTGAGCTTCGGCAATGTGCGCGACGCAGCCTTTGCGATTGCTTTTGCGCTCGTCCTGACGGTGCTGGTTGTCGCCCTGACGGCCAAGTATTTAAACAAAACCCGGCTCTGGCGTGGTATAATCCTGGATGTGAGGGAGGCAACAGCCAACGGCTACGTGAGCGGGCCAGGGCGTCAGGATTACCTCGGCAGGGTTGGAAGGGCGCTGACGGTGCTCAGGCCCGCAGGTATCGTGCAGTTCGGCGATGAAAAACTGGATGCTGTATCCGAGGGCGAATACATTCCCGCCGGCTCTATTGTGAGGGTGGTGAAGGTCGAGGGGAGCAAGCTCATTGTCAGGGCGGAGGAATCAAGTTAGTGCGCAAAAATCTCTGCCTTTCTGGCACTCGCATAGGGTGTCTCGCATCTTTTCGCCCGGCGGACGCGGCTAAGTGTAGGTTCGAAGATTACTGACGTTTTGCCATGGGTTGCCGGTGCTTGCGTGACGGGGCCTTTTGAAATTTGGCAGGGCCCTCGCGCCAAATTTCAACGGAGGCGCGCCGCAAGCGCGCCGTCCCCGGAACGCAACA
>DUMQ01000142.1 GCA_012839815.1 Bacillota bacterium
CCAGACTTAGGATCTGGTGGGTAACCCCCGTGAGGGTTCAAATCCCTCCTCTCGCACCAATTTATTTTCAAGGGTTTCAGGGTTTTGGCAAAAACAACCTTCTCCTAAAAACCACCAATTGCCGCCCAAATTGCCGCCCAAATCCCAACAAAAGAATCTGCTACCTGAGTTGCCGCCCATCTTTTCAAGAACACTCATCTTACACGCGCCTTCCTTAAAATAGTATCGAATGCGTTGGCTGCTTGCCGGTCCATTTCACTGAATACATGAGAATAGATATCCCCGGTGATGGCAATTGAGGAATGTCCCAGTCTCTCGGAAACCGCTTTGATTGGAACTCCCGCAGCCCCTAAAAGGGTTGCGTGGGTGTGCCTGAGTGCGTGAAAGTTTATCTCTCTTACACCGGCCTTCTTAATCATCCTATGGAAATAGTCTCCGCTTATGTAGGTAGGTTCCAAGGGTCTGCCATCAACTGTCGTGAACACGAGGCCGTTATTCTGATACTGGTCCCCCAGAAGAAGCCTCTCCTTATTCTGAGCCACCTTATGAGCTTTCAGGACATCCAGAGTTTCTTGAGATAGCGGTATTGTTCTCCTGCTCTTTTCTGTTTTAGGCTCCTTTACAAGGGTGCCCCTTCGCCGTCTCACGAGTTCCTCTTTCACGGTCAGGGTCCCCTTGGCAAAGTCTATGGATTCCCATTTCAAGCCTAAAAGTTCGCCACGCCTCAAACCGGTTCCTAGAGCCAGGTGAAACAGAGCATATAAGCGGTCATCACGAATAGCCTCAAGGAATTGTCCAGCCTCCTCAGGAGTCCAAAACTTAGCTTCCTTTTTCTGTGGCTTCGGAGGTTCCACAGCGTCACAAGGGTTACGAGAGATTAACTGCATTTTAAGGGCATGGTTCAATGCCTTATGCAGAACTCTATGAATATGACGGACACTACTGGGAGATAGCTGTCGTCCTTTGCCATCCAGAGTTTTACTATCCAGCTTCTTGGCGTAAAAACTCTGGACTGCAAGAGGAGTCAGTTTCTGCAGTGGGATATGCCCCAGCTCAGGTATGATATGCTTATGGCATATCATGTCATACCACTCCCACGTGGTTGTGGCAACTTGGGCCTTGTGGATTTGCAGCCATTGGACGAGAAACTCAGCTAGCGTTATTTTTGATGGGGCACTAAACGTTCCTTCGTCTATACTGCGCAAGATATCCCGGAGAGCCTTTTCTGCGTCTCTTTTGGTGCCTCTGATGGTTTTGAAGATACGTCTCCTCTTGCCGGTCATGGGATCTCTACCCAATTCCGCTTTAATTTCCCAAGAATTCTCCCCGCGCTTACGAATACTGCCTGCCATAAGCATCTCCTCCGTTCCCTGAATTTACAGTGTCAAATATTACAAAGCCGAGCTGCGAAGTGTACAAAGGACGGCCGCCTTGCCCCGGTAATCATTACCCGGTCCCCGGCGGCCGTATTCTCGCCTTACTGGTCTCCCACAAATATCAGCATCAGCTGAGCCTGGCAAACATAAAGTATGAGGTAACGCAAAGAACTATAGATGAATGCGGAGATAGGTTTGCTTCCCATCTCATTCTGCAGTCTTACGCATTGGAATCCCCGATGCCCATATGTGTCCCATGGCCGACGTCCAGTAGGTCTTCGACGACCTTTCTTGGGATACGAATGCTCCTGCCGAAACGAACGCAGGGGATTTCACCGCGTGCGATTAGGTCGTAGGTCCTGCCCAAGGGCATCCTAAGAAAGTTCGCGAGTTCCTTGACCTTGAGCACTGCCGGCAGGTTTTGCGAGTCAGCGTATGTATGATGTTCGTTTTCCATCAATACTTGAGTGGCACCCGAATTTCCGACCTAAAGACAGGAATAGAGGCGCCACCCTCCACCTCCTTTGAAGCCGGAATTA
>DUMQ01000143.1 GCA_012839815.1 Bacillota bacterium
CCCCCCCCGGAAGGGTGATAGGTTTCTTACCGCTTTACCAGGCTCATCGATTGAAGCTAACAAGCATCTTGCTACCTCGCCTCGTAAAGGCAGGATGGCCCCGGTTACGGGTGAGCCTGCCTACTTTCTTGGCACCATCCATGCGATCCTGCTATAATCCTGCTATAAGTATATTGCCATATGAGATCTCGAAGCTGGCATTCTATATCACTACTTATATCAAAAACCTCAGTTATAATAATATCAGGATCTTATAATGTCGGGAAAGGAGCCGGTGGAACTGACGTGAGCATAGACGTGAGCGTAATGGCAATGGGGCAAACAAGGTCTACGGGGACAGGGATTGCAGGCAAAGTGGCAATTGTGACCGGGGGATCGAGGGGCATCGGGCGGGCCATTTGCCTGGCGCTGGCAAGGGAGGGCGCGAGTGTTGTCATAAACTATGCGGCCCACCGGGAGCGGGCTGAGGAGGTCCTGGATTGCGTCAGGGAGATGGGGGCCGATGGCCTCATAGCTTGCGCCAGGGTGCAATTCTATAAGGAGGTCGCCGCCATGGTGGATGTCGCGCTCGCCCGGTTTGGCCGGATCGATATCCTGGTCAACAATGCTGGGATTTTCACCACGGCCAGGGTTGAGGACATGACGGAGGAGGAGTGGGACGAGACCATTGACATCAACCTCAAGGGCGTATTCAACTGCTCGAAGGCGGTGATCCCCCATATGGTGAGCCGTAAGTCTGGCAGGATTATCAACATCTCCTCGCAGGCAGCGGTGCGCGGCTCGATCGCCCACGCACATTATGCGGCTTCAAAGGCAGGGGTGATTGGGTTCACCAGGTCTCTTGCAAAGGAGCTGGCTCCCTACGGGATAACGGTAAACTCTGTTTCCCCCGGGAGGATAAAGACGGAGATTCTGGACGGTCGCGTGGAACCAAACATCGAGCGCTGGATGGCTGAAACCCCTCTGGGAAGGCTGGGGGAACCGGAGGAGGTGGCTCCTGCGGTTGTATTCCTGGCATCTGATGGGGCGAGCTATATCACGGGCCAGACGATCTACGTCGACGGGGGCCTTGTAATGGCCTAGTGATTGTAGTGGCCTAGTTAGTGCTAGTTAGTGATTGATAGTTAGGGTTTCAAGGGTGACTGGTAGTCAAGGTTTCGATGCGCCGCGGACAGAGACCCAAATCGGGACAGAGATTCAAATCGTGAATTGCGGGAAGAAGGTCTGCGTTCTATCCCAGACCAACATCTATTTTATATATTTTATTTATAATAATAATTTTTTTAATATTAGCAGGATTCCAGGTAGCGCTGGCGAATATATGGATTGAACAACTGCGACATAGCTGAACAACTGCACGGGACCCAACGGAACGCCCGGGATAGGGCAGAGATAGCACAAGATGGCAAGATGGCGGTGCATCAAAATGGGGCGATCCATGAGGGATGAGCGAAGGCTGAAGGTTGATATAGCGCGCCGTTACTACCTGAATGGGGCAACACAAACGGAAATAGCTGAGGCTCTTGGCTTGTCCCGCATGGCTGTTCAACGCATACTGGCCCAGTGCCGCAAGGAACAGATCGTAGAGATCACCATTAAAGATCCTATTTGCACTTGCCTAGCCCTGGAAGACGAGGTGCGAAGCCGCTTTTCGCTTGTAGATGCCATTATTGTAAGCGCGCCTGTGGATTCGTCACTACTTCAGAAGAGCATAGCTTCCTTCGCGGCCCGCTATCTGACGGAACAGGTCATGCCCGGTATGACCATAGGAGCGGCCTGGGGCAGGACGGTTTTTCAGATGATGCAGTTTCTGGACCCCTGTCCCCAACCTCACATGTATCCAGGCCTGCGTGTGGTGTCATTAATGGGCTCATTGAGTACTTCCCTTGTTACTCACCCTTATTCTATCGTCAACAAGATCGGAGAGGTTTTCAATGCCGAGGTATATTATATCTCGGCCCCTGCGGTCGCCAACTCCCCCAATAGCAGGGATATATTCCTGGCAGAGAGATCTGTACAGGATATTCTGGACCTGGCCCGGAAGGCCGATATAGCTGTAGTGGGAATCGGTGACGTGGGCGAGCATGCAACCCTGCTGCAGACTGGTTACCTGACGCTCCAGGAGCTTGAGGAACTGGCCGGGCGCGGGGCCGTAGGAGAGATTCTTGTATGGCATTACGATATTAATGGGTCTCTCGTGGAATCCCCTCTATCCTCCCGTATCGTCGGGTTGAGCCCGGTGGAGCTGAGGCAGATCAAGAAGGTGATTGGAGTAGCAGGGGGCCCGGAGAAGGTCAAGGCGATCCTGGGGGCCCTTCGAGGACGTTACGTAAATGTCCTGGTGACGGACGAGAAGACGGCCCGGGACCTCATAGACCTTGATGCTCACAATGGCATTGATACCCACTAGACCTTGATATTCACGATGATACTCATGATGACCTCTATACTCACGGTGAACTCACGGTGATCAGGTGACGGACATAACCGCAGGTTGTCAGCCCGGTGGTGGGTGACACGAGGTAGTTGAGAGGAAGGTAGTTGATAGCTGGCACAGGTGACCCGGCCACTGTGCGACACTGGTAGCTGGTACCTGCGAAAGGTCTGGGTGTTTTTGCGCACTAACCTAACACACATAGGTGATAGCGCCGGTATAGATAAGACCGGGTTTATGCCAGGTTTATGCCAGTTGATAGGGGGGTCCGGCCGATGTTGCTTGAGGAATTACGGAGCGAAGTGATAGATTACGCCAGGCAGATGGCGCACAGCCGGCTTACGAGCGGCACCTGGGGCAACGTCAGCGCGCGGGATAGGGAAACCGGTTTAATCGCCATAACGCCAAGTGGGATGGATTATGATTCCCTGACTCCCGCAGATATCGTGATCATCGACGAACATGGCAAGATTGTCGATGGTCATCGAAGACCTTCCGTGGAGACGGAGCTCCATACAATTTTTATGCGCAACCGGCTCGAGGTCGGGTCGGTCGTCCACACACACTCGCCGTTTGCCACGGCCCTCGGGATAGCCAGGGACGAGATCCCGATAGCCCTTGCTGAGCTGGCGGCCGTAGTCGGCAGCGCGATCCCGGTCGCGCCGTATGTCACCTTAGCAACCGCCGCTCTGGCCGAGACCGCGTATCGAGTTATGGGGGATGGGCGCGCGGTGGTGCTGCGAAACCACGGCGTTGTCGCAATCGGCGAGACCCTGAAGGATACCCTGGCTGCAGCCGCCGTTATTGAGGAAAACGCGTTGGTCTATTGGCTCGCGTATCAGATCGGAGAACCATCCATTTTGCCACGAGAGGAGGTGCAGAAGCTGCGTTGCCTCTACCTGAGCCGGTATGGTCAAGGGAACAGCAAGGGATAGGTGGCTGGCCCCCCGGTCAACGGGACCCGGGGATAGATGGCTCCGGCTGTGTGGTATTGGCAATGTGATATCGGTAGTGTAGCGTCGGTAGAGTGGTAATGTGGCGATGTGATAAAAGTCTGGAGTAGAGCCGCAAGGTAACACGGTAATAATTATGGGATTGGGGGCACGGTGCAATGAGGAAAAGACGAGTTGTTTCCTGGATTGTATTGGCGCTCGCGCTGATGCTGGTGCTGGCCTGCCTGACTACGGCGAGCGCGGCCGAGAAGTTTAACTGGAAGAAGTATTCGGGGACCAAGATACGCTTGCTGCTCAACAAGCACCCGTATACCGAGGCATTGCTTGGGAACTTGAAGACCTTCGAGAACCTGACGGGCATCAAGGTGGAGTATGATATATTCCCCGAGCAGAACTACTTCGACAAGGTTACCATCGATTTATCGAGCGGGTCAGGGTCATACGACGTGTTTATGACCGGAGCATATCAGGTTTGGCAGTACGCGCCTCCGGGATGGATGGAGCCGCTGGAACCCTACATAAATGATCCATCGATGACGAATCCGGATTACGACTGGGAGGATATATACCCCAACCTGAGAAAGTCCGACCAGTGGAATCTGAAGCCTGGCAACCCCCTGGGGAGCGGGCACCAGTGGGCCATCCCGTGGGGTTTCGAGGCCAACGCCTTGATGTACAGGGTGGATATGTTCAAGAAATATGGGATCGCGGTGCCTGAGAGCCTGCCCGCGCTTTATGCGACAGCCAAGAAGCTGAATAACATTGATGGCTCAGGGATAGCCGGCATAGTTGTACGCGGCAGCAAGAACTGGGCGACAATTCACCCGGGCTTTATGACGCAGTACGCAAGCTACGGTGCGAGAGACTTTGACGATAAGCTGAATGCCGTCATGAATAGCCCTAAGGCCGTTGAGATGACCGACCTGTGGGTGAAGATGGTCAGGGAGGCCGGGCCCAAGGCCTGGACGACTTACACATGGTATCAGGCCGGCTCGGATTTCGGCGCCGGGAAGGCTGCCATGCTCTTTGACGCGGACATCCTCGGATACTTCCAGAATGTGCCCGGCGCGTCCGCCTGCTCGGGCAAGATAGGCTGGGCCCCGGGTCCCAAAGGCCCTGAGGGCAAGCTGGTGACTAACATGTGGATATGGTCGCTTGCCATGAGCGCGAAGTCCAAGAATAAGGGAGCGGCATGGTACTTTATGCAGTGGGCGACGGGTAAGGAGCACCTCACAAAGGCCGCCGTTGACTTCGCGATGGTGGACCCTGTAAGGAAATCCATCTGGGAGAACCCCAAGTTCATAGCCAAGATGAAAGAGAACTATCACTTCTACGAGACGTTCCAGGCAATAATCGACAACTGTTCAATCCTGTTTACGCCGCAGCCCAAATTCTTTGAGACGACAACTGAATGGGCGGCGACGCTGCATGACATCTACTATGGCGAAGATGCGAAAAAGGCCCTGGATAAGCTAGTCGCCAAGATCAACCGCATGATGACCCAGGCTGGTATCCGAAAACCATAAACCATAAGCATGCGGCATCCAGGATCCAGAAGCCAGAAGCCGTAAGCATCCCGAATCCGGGTGAACTCCTGGCGCCCCGGCCCACGCCTGGTTCCATGCACCTACCCCTGGCGCGGTAGCCAGGTCAGGCCGGGGTAAGCCGGAAGTAGATTTGAAAGGGCAGGGTTGATATATGGCTAGCACTCACCATAATGTATCGGCCGAACTTGCTATCCAGCCCGGGCGGTTTGTACCAGACCCCCGCGATTTAAGGCAGCCCCTGTCTGTCAGGGTCCGACCCTACTTGATCATCGGGCCGGCGCTCCTGCTGACGGTGGGCATACTCTACCCGTTTGGTCTTGCCGTTTACTATTCACTTACCAACTATACATTGAGCAACCCCAATTACTCGTTTGTGGGTTTCCTAAACTATAAGATGCTCCTTACGGACCCGGAGTTTTATCACAGCGCCAAGGTTACGCTGGCGTATGCTTTCAGCGCCACGGCAGTAGAGACCATCCTCGGCCTTGGCGTCGCGCTCTTGCTCAACAGGGAGACCCCCCTGGCGAGGGTGCTCCGCACGGTTATGATTTTCCCGCTCATGATAGCTCCGGTCATCGGGACGCTGATTTGGAAGCTGATGATGCAGCCCAGTGTCGGCATTCTCAACTACCTGCTAGGTTTTATCGGCCTCTCCCACTTCGAGTGGGCTGCGGCACCGCAGACCGCCCTGTTTTCGGTGGTGCTGGTCGATGTCTGGATCTATACGCCATTTATATCGCTCCTGTTGTTGGCGGGTCTCCAGTCCATGCCTAAAGAACCATTTGAGTCTGCCAGGGTTGACGGCGGCTCCGCCTGGTTTACATTTAAGAACCTGACCCTCCCAATGCTCGCGCCCTTCCTTATCATAGCCGTTATATTCAGGCTCATAGATTCCTTGAAGATGTTCGACGTTATCTACGCGATGACCGGGGGAGGGCCGGGCCAGACGTTGATGAACTTTCCCCTCCAGGCATATTACTACGGTATCCTTTACATGAATTTGAGCTACGGGCTGACCTATATGATCATTCTCTGGGCCATTGTCTACCTGATAAGCCAGATACTGGTGGTCTACTGGGGTAAGGCCCAGCAGCGCGCGGCAGGTCTTTAGGGGCAGCTCTTTAACGGAATGGAGACTCTAATTGCACGGCGCCGGTCGATGCGCGGTCGGCATGGTCGATCACGGTGCCGATGGGGGTATAAATATGGAATCGAGCGCGAGAAACAGGTTCATTCAAAGCCTCCTAACCGTTATTATGTTGATTTACTTCGCTTTTGCCCTCTTCCCGATCGTATGGATGGTGCTGATATCCCTTAAGAGCCAGCCGGAGCTTTTCACGACGAAGTTCGTCTTCAAGCCTACGATCGAGAGCTATAAGGCCATAACGATCGGCCTGAAGTACCTAAAAGGCACAGGGAGTTTCCGGCCGGATTTCCCCAGGTTCTTTTTAAACAGCATAATTATAAGCACGGCGTCGGTGGCCATCTCTGTGATAGTGGGCGTGCCGGCCGCCTACGCCCTGGCCAGGTTCAAGTTCCCTGGCAAGGAGAATCTTGCCTTTACCTTCCTGTCCTTCCGGTTTGCCCCGGAGCTGAGCGTGATCATCCCATTGTCCATCCTATACCGGAGATTCGGGCTCTACGACACATATGTGGGTATAATATGGGTTTACCAGCTGATTACATTGCCCCTGTTGATCTGGGTGTTGCGCGGTTACTTTGAGGATATCTCAACGGAGATTGAGCAGGCGGCGATGACCGACGGCTACACTTACTGGGAGGTCTTTTGGAAGATCTTACTCCCGTTGATCAGGCCAGGCCTGGCCGCCTCCGCATTGCTGGCGTTTGTATTCGCCTGGAACAACTTCATCTTCGCCATGATTCTTGGCGGTGGAAAGGTCCAAACAGTTACAGTCGCCGCCCTGTCATTTTTAGCCTCGGAACAGGCGCATTACAACCAGATGGCGGCCGCCAGCCTGATTTCCGCGGTGCCGCAGATAATCCTCGCGCTCATCATCCAGAAGTCACTGGTCCGCGGCCTGACATTCGGGGCGGTTAAGGGATAGTCAAGGGATGATGTTGGAGCTGGATTGGAGTTGGGGGGCTAAGGAGGGTCTTATGCGATGGCAAGCCTCGGTCTATATAATCTATGGAAGCGTTTTGGGAAGATTACAGCCGTCAAGGGGCTAACCCTGGAGGTCAAAGACAAGGAATTCATGGTGTTGCTCGGCCCGTCCGGTGCGGGTAAGACCACGACTTTGAAGCTCATAGCCGGCGTCGAAAAGCCGAACGACGGTTACATCATGATCGGGGACAAGGTTGTGAACGCGACGGAGCCGCACAGGCGCAACATAGCCATGGCTTTTGAAACCTACGCCCTTTACCCGCATTTTACGGTATACGAGAACCTGGCCTTCCCGCTGCGGGCTCCGGGCATGAGGCTTTCGGCGGAGGAGATCGACCGGAGGGTCAGGCGCGTGGCCGAGGTGCTCAACATCGACATGCTCTTTGATAGAAAGCCGGCGGAATTGAGTAACGGTCAAAAACAGAGAGTATCCCTGGGCAGGACCATGGTGCGTGAACCGAACGTGTTCCTGCTCGATGAACCCCTGTCCCACCTGGATGCCAAGCTGCGTCACCACATGCGGATGGAATTCAAGAGACTGGAATCCAGTCTGAACACCACCGTGGTATATGTAACCCACGACTACCTTGAAGCGCTGGCCCTTGCAGACCGGATAGCGGTGATAAACCAGGGGGAGCTGCAGCAGGTTGGGACCCCTGACGAGATATTTAACCGCCCTGCGAACCAGTTCGTCGCGACGGCCCTGGGGCAGCCTGAAATAAACCTCATTGATGGGGATATTATCACAGAGTCCGGTGTCCCGGTATTTGTCGCCGTGGACGGCGAATTCAGGCTCGAGGTGCCCCGGGCGCTACGCGCCCCCCTGGGGAAGAAGGGCCTTAAGAAGGCGCGCGTAGGGGTCAGACCGTTTGATATAAGGGTAGCAGGAGCGCGGGGATGGGGAGTGAACGAGACTGAAACCGGGGCGGGCGCGATGAGGGACAGCGAGGAAGACAGGGCGGGCAAGGCGTTCGTGAGGGGGAGGGTTTACGTTTTCGAATCGCTGGGCAATAAGGGTGTGTTGACTGTCCAGGTTGGAAAGGCCAGGCTGAGCGTGTTGACATCCGCGGATTTCAAGGCAAATGTCGATGAGAATATTACCCTGGAGGTAGACTGCAACAAGATTATGATGTTCGATCCCGAGACCACCGGGAATATCGCCCTAACGATGACAGCATGATAGCATGACGGTATACCCGGTATACCGGCCGGAGCATTGGAGGTGAGATATTCCATGGCTGAAGTGGTTCTCAATAAGGTGTGCAAGACCTATAGCAGCAGGGGCGGGAGGGAAGAGGTCGAGGCTGTAAAGAATCTCGATCTCACTATAGAGGATGGGGAGTTCCTGGCGCTCCTAGGGCCCTCCGGCTGCGGGAAGACTTCCACCCTGCGGATGATCGTAGGCCTGGAGAAGATAACATCAGGTGACATCTATATTGGTGGGCGTCGGGTGAATAATCTTGAGCCGAAAGACAGGGATGTTGCGCTTGCATTTGAGACCTATGCCCTATATCCCCCTTTGAGCGTTAGAGACAATATAGCTTTTTGCCTCCGGGCGCGCAAGGTGCCAGAGGCCGAGGTGAGGGAGCGGGTCTCGCGGGTTGCGGAGATCCTGGATATAACGGGGATCTTGGATCGCAAGCCCGGCGAGCTCGGGAGCGGGGAGAAGCAGCGGGTTTCCCTGGCCCGGGCTCTCGTGAGAAGCCCGGAGGTGTTTCTTATGGATGAGCCGCTCTCGCACCTGGATGCGAGGTTGCGTCACCACATGAGGAAGGAACTGAAGCGGTTACACGCGGAGATCCGCACCACGACCGTGCTCGTAACCCATGACCAACTCGAGGCCATAGCTATGGCCGATAGAGTAGCTATCATGAACCTTGGAGAGCTACAGCAGGTCGGCACCCCTGATGAGGTATATAACAATCCCGTGAACGAGTTCGTCGCCGATTTCGTCGGGGAGCCTCCAATTAACTTTCTGAATTGCGAGATCACGTCCGAAAACGGCGAGCTTTACATTGTGGGCGGCAAGCGTAGCCTGAGATTCAAAGTTCCCGGCAAGGCGCAGGAAAAGCTGAAAAGGATGAACCTACGTAAGGTGAAGCTTGGTATAAGACCACTGGATATCAAGTACTCTTTCGCACCACCCGAAGGGTTTAACGGGCAGCAAGCCGAGGGGATTGTGTATACTTTTGAACCGCTCGGTGAGGAAGGGCACCTGACCGTCCAGATCGGGGATGAGCTTGTAACGGTCATAACCCCGCCGGTCCTCGATACACGGCCGGAGGAGAGAGTCTGGCTGACCTTCAGTGAAAAGCGGCT
Source organism: Bacillota bacterium (assembly GCA_012839815.1). GTDB lineage: Bacteria > Bacillota > SHA-98 > Ch115 > JABLXJ01 > JABLXL01. The sequence goes on from DUMQ01000143.1 coordinate 9,379, forward strand.
TCACCTGTTTGATGCTGCTACAGGGATAGCCATTTGCTGAACGCATGTTCGACGCCCGTTGGACACATGTTGAATGCTTGTTGGAACCGGACACCTGTTGAATCCTAGACAATCCTGGACAAGGTTTGATTTCAATTGTTGAATTAATTTGAATCGTATAATCATTTGCCTGGTTCGCCGGATTACTTACCTGGACCGCCGGATCGCTTACCTGATCATAGTGCGAAATAGTCATAGTGCGAAATAGCGCGAATCATGGAATAGGGGCGTGCATGTGTATGCCGGAGCCTTCCGAATTAGGGTCTCCCGAGCGTGGGTACCTCATAGGCATAGATGTGGGTACATCCTTTGTCAAGACTGTCCTGCTGGATCTCGAGGGGAACGAACTCTTCGTTGCCGGAGAGCGGAATGAGATCGAATCTATCCAGCCGGGCTGGGCGGAGCAGGACATGATGCTCCTGTGGGAGATCACAAAGAAGACGGTCCGCGCTGTAATGTCCCGGAGTGCAATACCCCCGGGGGCGGTGATCGCTGTAGGTATAACGGGCCAGGGCGATGGTACATGGCTCATTGGACAGGACGGGGAACCGGTGCGTCGCGCCCTCATCTGGCTTGACGGGAGGACGGGCGAGGCCGTGGCGAGGTGGCACGCGGACGGGACCAACCATGAGGTTTTTGAGCAAACAGGCACTGTCTTGACCCCGGGTCACCAGAGTTCCCAGCTCTACTGGTTGGATAAGGTCGAGCCGGAGTCGCTGGCGAAGGCGAAGGCGGTTCTGCATGCCAAGGACTGGATATTCTTCAAATTCACACGGCAGGTAACGACTGACGAGTCCGAGGCATCATATACATTTTTCGACATAAGGAATAACAGGTACTCCGACAGGATATTTGAAATCCTCGGCCTCGAAAGGTGGCGGCACCTGATACCTCCTGCCCGCCCGAGCTGCGAGAATGTTGGCGAGCTCGAAGGTGATGTGGCCCGGGAAACCGGCCTGCTCCCGGGTACGCCGGTTGCGGCAGGCCCTGTGGACGTGGCGGCGACGGCGATAGGTGCGGGGGCACTCTACGAAGGAGATGGGTGTTCGGTCATAGGCACAGCCGGCATACACCAGATCGTAATGGATGAACCCCTCACTGAGCCGCCCGATGTAGGGTACACCTTGTGCTACGGGCCTCCCGGTAAGTGGCTACGTATGCTGCCTACCATGACGTGCACCTCGAACCTCGAGTGGTTCATACGTAATTTTTGCGGTGAGGATCTCCGGGAGGCGAAGCGGCTCGGGGTGGATTTGTGGGATCACATGGAACAGCTAGCTGAGCGTGTGCCGGTCGGCTCGGAGGGGATCATTTACCATCCATACATAGACCCTGCGGGTGAGCGGGTTCCATTTGTGAAGCCATCGGCACGGGCTCAATTCTCCGGATTGAGCGCGTTTCATACGCGACATCACCTGCTCAGGGCCGTATATGAGGGCGTGGCTCTGTCAGCGCTGGATTGCTATAGCTATATGCCAAAGGAGATCAACGGGATAAGACTGGCGGGCGGGGGCGCGAAAAGCAAGTTTTGGGCCCGGATGTTTGCTGACGTGACCGGCAAGGTTACAAGGACACTCGTGGGGACTGAATTTGGAGCCAAGGGAGCGGCGATAAACGCTGGGGTGGCCGTCGGGGCCTACAGGAGTTTTGGGGACGCGCTGGAGCGGACGGTGAAGGTCTCCAGGGAGTACCATCCAGCACCGGAGAGAACCGAGCGTTACCGCCGTATATATGAAGTCTATCGTGAGATGTATCGCTTGATGTGGGGGATATGGGACAGATAGTATGCATCCGGATCCGGTATCCATAGCTAAGCAGGGCGGCATGACGGTATGCATAGATGAGCAGGATGGTATACATGGGTGAGCAGGTCGGCGTGCGTAGAGGAGCAGGACGGCATGCACGGATGATGAGCAGGGGGTAGCGATTGTAGATGCAAAGGCGGTTTCTCGTGGTTGGTGATAAGTTCGTAAAACCTGAATTGTTTATCTCGGCGATCGAGCGGCATATGCCCGGTGAGGATCTCCAGTTTTATACGATGGAAACGGACTGGCCTATCGAACCTTTCCGGCATGGCCCCGAAGTGAGCGAGTATCTCGGCTCTGTTGATGTCATCTGCGACATGGTCCGGGATGTGGATGCCATAGTTACGCAGCTCGCGCCCATAACCGCAGCCGTGCTTGATTGTGCGGAGGAGCTGAGGATCATAGGGTGTTGCCGCGGTGGCCCGGTCAACGTGAATATCGAGGCAGCAACTCAGAGGGGCATTCCAGTCATCTACGCGCCGGGTCGAAATGCCATAGCGGTGGCTGAGTTTACAGTGGGTCTCATACTGGCCGAGGTAAGGAATATAGGCCGCGCTCATGCTGATATGAAAAAGGGGATATGGAGAGGGGATCTTTACTGCTATCATGCGGCGGGGCGAGAGCTCAACGGCCTGGTCGCAGGCTTGATCGGCTTCGGGAGCATAGGCCGGCTCATGGTGGGGCCCCTGGGGGCCTTTGGCATGAAGGTTATGGTGTATGACCCCTTTGTGCCCAAGGATGAGATTGAGGCGTACGGGGCAGAGGAGGCGGATCTCGAGATCCTGCTAAGGTCGGCCGATGTCGTATCCCTGCATGCGAGGGTTACCCCCCAAACCCGGGGTATGATAGGCGCCAGGGAGCTTGCCTTGATGAAGCCGACGGCATACCTGGTCAATACGGCCCGGGGCCCGCTGGTTGATTATGATGCGCTTTACGAGGCCCTCAAAGCCAAGAGAATAGCCGGCGCCGCCCTTGACACCTTCGCAGAGGAGCCTGTGCCCGAGAGCGACCGCCTGCTGGAGCTGGACAATGTCACACTTACGCCTCATATAGCGGGCGCTTCGAGAGAGACGGCCGAGCGAGCAGCGGAGATGGTTGCCGAGGATATTGGTAATTTTTTTGCTGGAAGGCCCATGAGGAACTGTTATAATCGGGCTGCACTGGCAAAGATTTCATAGTCTTGAACCATGATTCTACTTGGGGGGAGTAAGAATGGGAGACTTGCCAAAGACCATGAAGGCCCTTGTTTGTTATGCGCCGCATGATTACAGGCTGGAGGAGGTAGAAACCCCGGCGCCCGGGCCTGACGAGGTGGTTATAAAGGTAGAGGCATGCGGGATATGCGCTGGCGACGTGAAAGCCTATAAAGGTACTGCCGAAAGCTTCTGGGGGGGAGGCATCAACCCGCCGTGGATCAAGGCGCCCGTTATTCCCGGGCATGAATTCATAGGCACTGTCGTAGCTCTAGGGCCGGGAGCGCGGGAAAAGTACGGGCTGGAAATAGGGGACAGGGCTATCTCCGAGCAAATAGTGCCATGCTGGAGATGCCGGTATTGTAAGTCGGGGCATTACTGGATGTGCGAGGTCCATAATATTTACGGTTTCCAAAAGGAAGTCCACGGTGGCATGGCCGAGTACATGAAGTTTACGAAGGACGCAATAAACTACAAGGTGCCGAAGACGATCCCGGCCAGGGAGGCGGCCATGATCGAGCCGCTTTCGTGCTCGATTCACGCTGTTGAGCGTGCTGACATACAGCTCGGGGACGTGGTGGTCATCTCAGGGGCAGGCCCGCTCGGCCTCGGGATGGTGGCCGTCTCCAAGCTCAGAACGCCCGGCAAGCTCATAGTGTTGGACCTCAAGCCCAACCGGCTGGAGCTTGCGAAGAAGCTCGGTGCGGACATAGTGATCAACCCCGAGGAAGACGATGCCGTAGCCATGGTCAAGGATTTGACAGGCGGCTATGGCTGCGATGTGTATATCGAGGCTACCGGCCATACATCGAGCGTGATCCAGGGGCTCCAGATGATCAGAAAGCTCGGGACGTTTGTGGAGTTCAGCGTTTTTTCAGAGCCCACTACCGTTGACTGGAGCATCATCGGCGATCGGAAGGAGTTGAATCTCTTTGGGGCTCATCTCGGTCCTTATTGTTATCCCAAGGCCATTGAATATATAGCAAGCGGTGCCGTGCCCGTAGGTGATATCGTAACCCATGTGTTCCCACTGGAGCAGTATAGAGAAGCCTTTGAGAAGATGGGGTCCGGCGAGGATTCGATAAAGGTCGTGATCATGCCCTCCCTGAGCTGATACGCTTGATACGCCCCGAGTTGGCACGCTGAGTTAGCGCGTGTGGATTTTCGACCGGCGGCCACAGGGCGGGGTGGTCCTTGAGCAGGGGTGCTTCTTGAGCCGGGGTGCGCCTTAGCCTTAATAGGATGCCTCAAGCAGGGTAGCTTGAGTAGGAGGCCTTGAGCAGGAGGTGGGTAGTTGTGCCGGAGGTTACATCGCCCACAAGGAAGCCGATCGCCATTGGTTGCGATGATGCGGGGCTCAGACTTAAAGAGATAATAAAGGAATACTTGATAGAGTCGGGATATGAGGTCGAGGATTACGGGTGCTTTACGGAGGACCCGGTCGATTACCCGGATATAGGTTATGCCGTGGCGGAGGGTGTGGCCTTGGGCAAACACGACCGCGGCATACTGATATGCGGGACCGGTATAGGCATGGCCATCACGGCCAACAAGGTTGCGGGGATCAGGGCGGCGGTCTGTCATGACGTTTATTCTGCGGAGCGCGCCAGGAAGAGCAACGACGCCCAGATCATGACCCTGGGCGCGCGGGTCGTAGGTCCCGAGCTCGCAAAGAAGCTGGTGTCCATATGGCTTGAATCCGAATTCGCCGGGGGGAATTCCAAGAGAAAGGTCGACAAGATAATGCAGGTGGAAGCCAGGTACTTGCGAAGAGACGTGAGTTAAGCGATGTAAGACATATTGCCAAGGTTGACAACGGAATTGAGGTGATAGATTTGAAGAAGTTCATAAATGACCCTGATGCGGTTGTTGACGAGATGGTCGATGGGTTCCTTTATGCACACGGGGATCGCATAAGGAGGCTTGCCGAGGCGAGGACCCTTGTGAGGGCCGATGCTCCGGTCAAGGGGAAGGTCGGGATAGTCACGGGTGGGGGCTCGGGCCATAAGCCCTCGTTCATCGGGTATATAGGCAAGGGCATGCTGGATGCTGTCGCCGTCGGGGAGATATTCACCTCCCCGCCTCCCGGTGCGGTATACGAGGCCATCAAGGCCACCGACGGGGGCAAGGGGGTGCTCCTCCTGCTCGGCAACTATGCCGGGGACGTTATGAACTTCGACATGGCCGCGGAGCTTGCGAGGGGCGATGGGATAGAGGTCGAGCAGTCGATTGCAACAGACGACGTGGGATCGGGCTTCAAGGATGATAAATCAAAGAGGAGGGGCGTTGTCGGGGAGTTTTTGATTTGGAAGATGACGGGGGCGATGGCCGAGCGCGGGGAGAGCCTGTCCGAGGTTAAGAGGATAGCGGATAAGGTCAACCAGAACACCCGGACGATGGGGGTCGCGATATCCCCGTGCACCGTGCCCGCCGCCGGGAAGCCCACCTTTACGCTGGCGGATGACGAGATGGAGGTCGGGGTCGGCCACCACGGGGAGCCGGGGCTGAGGAGGGAGAAGCTCAAACCCGTGGATGAGATAGTGGATATGCTCTGCGCTGAGGTCATATCCGACCTTCCATTCAAGGCTGGCGACGAGGTTGTAACGTTGATCAACGGCCTTGGAGCGACGCCCCAGCTCGAGCTGTATATAGCAAACAGGCGGCTCTTTAAGAATGTAACCGATAAGGGGATAAGGGTGTACAGGGCGCTCGTGGGGGAGTTTTTCACCGCCCTTGAGATGGCGGGATTCTCTATCACCCTGTGCAGGCTCGATGACGAGCTTAAGGAGCTCCTTGATGCTGAGGCCTATACCCCATATTTCACCCAGGCCGGGAGATAAGGTGCAGGGGGGCGGGAGACCAGTAGAGGCGCGGAGGCCAGCCCGATAAACTAACCCTATAAACTGATATAAGCGGAAAATCCGACCTGGAGTCGGACCCGGGTGAGAAATGAGCATGGAGGCGCAAATGGGAGAGATGCACATGGGCAACACGGGTGAGGTCGCGAAGATTACGAGTAAAGACGTGCTGGCCGCCATCTACAGGATGTGCGACGCAGTTGAGGAGAATAAGGGATATCTCTGTGAGCTGGATGCCGCCCTGGGGGATGGGGACCACGGGGTTAGCATGTCCAAGAGCTTCCGGGCCGTGAGGGATAAGCTTCCATCCCTGGAGGGGAAGGATGTCGGCACCATCCTGAGGGCGGTGGGCATGGCGCTCATCTCGACAGTTGGAGGCGCCATGGGCCCGCTTTTTGGGAGCGCGTTTTTGAAAGCCGGGGAGAGGGCGGCCGGCAAGCAAGAGATAGGGCTGGATGATATAGTTGATATGTTCATTGCAGGGGAGGAAGCTATAGTAGCACGAGGCAAGGCGAAGGTGGGCGATAAGACACTTCTCGATACGGTACACCCGGCGGTTGAGGCGATAAAGGAAGCGAAGGAAGAGGGCTTATCGATCAGTGAGGCTTTGCGGAGGGCGACCGGGGCCGCAGAGCTGGGCATGAAATCGACTATAGATATGATAGCCAGGGTGGGGCGTGCGAGCAGGTTGGGCGAGAGGACGATAGGTCACCAGGACCCGGGGGCGACGTCCGCATATATTATTATAAAGGCCGCGAGCATGCCGTATCTCTAGGTATGCCGTATTTTTATAGGTATGCCCCATCTCTCGTATCTCTAAGTATCTAAGTTGATGCCAGGCGGCCCGTGTCCGCCGTACGTAACAGAGGAGCACCGCGTTAGTCTCTTGGTGCAAGATTATCATTCTAAGGACGGTTGGTATATGATATGGCAAGATCCATGCTTCTCGGCATCGACGTTGGGACAACAGGGCTGAAGGCTGTCCTTTTCGACGAGGACGGGACGGTCCTTGGCTCATCTTCAGTTGAATACGCAACCTTGCACCCGGGGCCGGCCTGGGCGGAGCAGGACCCTGGTGACTGGTGGAACGCGACGCGCGAGGCCGTTCGAAACGCGATGGCGCAGGCGAGGGCCGGGGGGCGGGATATTGCGGCCATTGGCGTCAGCTGCCAGGCTCCTACCGCCCTGCCCATCTCAAGGGATGGCCGCCCGCTTCGCCCTGCGTTGATCTGGATGGACCGGCGTTCCGGTGAGCAGTGCGAGTGGATGGCCAGGGCGATCGGGCATGATACCATCCTCGAGATCACCGGAAACCGGATCGACCCTTATTATGTGGCGTCCAAGATCCTCTGGATAAAACAGCACGAACCCGATCTATTCCATAACACCCATAAGTTCCTCCAGGTAAACGGCTACATAAACTACAAGCTGACGGGCGAATTCACCATGGATATCTGCCATGGAGGCCTGACCCAGCTCTTCGACCAGCAGAAGGGGGAATGGTCCTATACCCTCTGTGAGGCCATGGGCATTCCACCTGAGAAGCTTCCCGAGGTTTACCCGTGTTCCGCTGTTATAGGAGGCCTGAACACAAAGGCCGCGAGCGAACTCGGCATTTCTGCGGGGACTCCCGTCGTGGCGGGCACGGTTGATGGAGCCGCGGCCGCGGTGGAGGCGGGGGCCGTGAGGAGCGGTCAGGCGTGCGAGATGACCGGCCAGTCTACGGTACTCCTGATATGCACCGAACGCCTCCTCCCCAGCTTTGAGCTGATATCCTTTCAACACGCCGTCCCATCGCGTTTCTTGATGGTCGGCGCTATGGTGGCCACAGGCGGGTCGCTCAAGTGGTTCCGGGACCAACTGGCAAGCGCAGAGACGTCGGCAGCCGCTCTCCTGAAGATGGACGCGTTTGATCTCATGACTCTGGAGGCGTCAAAGGCGCCTGTTGGGGCAGGAGGCCTCGTCTTTCTACCATATATGCTTGGCGAGCGCTCCCCGATATGGAACACGAAGGCTCGAGGCGTAGTATTTGGTCTTTCCCTGGCGACCACGCGTGGGGAACTGATTAGGGCGGTCATGGAGGGGAGTGCCTATGGGCTGCGGCACAACATTGAAGTCGCCGAGTCGCTGGGGGTGTCCGTGCCTGAGCTCCGGTGCGTCGGTGGAGGGGCTAAGAGCGGCGAGTGGAACCAGATAAAGGCCGATGTCCTCGGCAAGCCGGTGCTCGTGCCGGAGACCCCGGTTGGCGCCCCTCTGGGCGATGCCATCATAGCCGGGGTTGGAGCCGGGATTTACCCGGACGTCGCCGGGGCGGCCGAGGAGATTGTCAAAGTAAAGGCCAGGTTTGAGCCGCGACCTGCAAACCATAAGAAATATGCGGAATTCTATAGTATATACAGGGAGTTATATGCGCAGCTCGAGGGCACCTTCGAGCACCTTCACCGAGCCGTCAATCCGACCTAGCCCTGCTACCCCGGCCTGGTCCTGCCACGCGGCTCTGGCACGCTCCGCATCAGGACACCCCAGGCCAGGAACGAGGCCACTCCCGAGATCAAGAAGACCGGCCAGTAACCCCAGGCGGTGGCGAGCGAGCCGCCGAGTATTGGCGCGAGGGAGCGGAAAGGCACGGTCGCGATGCCCGAGAGGCTCACATAGGTAGGGACCTCCTCGGCCGGGACGAAATCCAGGACGATATTCCCGCTGCTGATGCCGTACCCCGCCATCGAGATAGTCGTCAGGGCGAAGACCACCCACATAATGGGGACGTTTGATGCGCATATGGCGATGAGGGCCCCGAGCCCGCCGAGAAACGCTGAGAGCTCCAAGACGCGTTTGTGGCCCTGCCGGTCGGCAAGATAGCCCAGGATGAGGCTGGACACAACGTTTACGCCCATGGTAATCCCCGTGAATGCGGCCACATCGGAAGGGGTTGCGGATAATTCATTGATTGCATAGATCGTAAAAAAACCCTGGGCCATCATCCCGATCGCCCACAAGACCTGGCTTGCCACAAATGTAGTGAAATGTCTATCCTTTCGAAGGATACCGGGGAGCTCCCGGAGGAACTCCACGATGCCTTTGGGGTCGAGCCGGGCCTCCTGCGGGTATTCTCTCACGGCGCCCAATGGGAAGAGGCTCACCAGGAGAACGACGAAGCCTATTACAAAGCAAAGGACATAGCCCACCGGGAACGGGTAGGTTGTGAGGAATTTGCCTGCAAGAGAAGCCCCGAGGATGCCGAGCAGTCCCCCGACGGCCCCGCCCAGGCCAAAAAGGCTGCCTCTCAGCTCTGACGGCAGGGCCTTGGATAAAAGGGAATAGTACGCGGGGAAATTGAAGCCTGTCGAAAAACTAAATATCACGAAGAAAGCAAAGAAAAGGAACAAGAGGAGCGGCTTGTCGGAGCTGCCCCAGAGCCAGGCAGAGAGCGCAATAAAGAGAATGGGAAGCCTCTCGCCCAGCCCCACCAGGACTATATAATATTTGGTAAGCCGGAGGCGACTTACCCGGGGGGCGATCAGCACCTGCGGGAGGAATACCCCCAGGTTGTAGATGGCCGGTATCATCCCGATGAGGACATTCGAGCTCGTGAGCTGTCTCAGGAACATCGGCAGAATCGTTGTCATGGAGAAGAAGCTGATCCCGAGCGGGTAGCCGATGGCGTCTATCAGCATAAAGGCATAGTTAAGCCGGATATCCTGCCTGCTTATACCAGGCTTTAGGTCCGTCGATTTCATGAATATGGCCCTCCCGTCCGGTTTTCATGGTCCTGCGCCATCTCGGAGAGGGACCGGGCGGATGCTGATATCCCCCGGATAGATCACTACACTGTTCTTCCCCTGTTCCTTTGCCTTCCTGAGTGCCTTATCAGCCGCGCGTATCAAACCGGAGGGATCGTCAGCATCTTCTGGAAACGTCGCCACCCCAATTGATACGGTGAGCTTATGATGTGGGAATGGAGCCGATCTTACGGCGTCGATCAGCCTCTTTCCAATGGCATACGCTATTTCTTTATCCGCGCCAGGCAGTATTACAACGAATTCGTCCCCACCATAGCGCGCCAGGATATCATTTTCTCGCAGGTTGGCTTTCATGATTTCCGAGAGCAATATCAGCGCCCTGTCCCCCTCGAGGTGACCGCAGGCATCGTTTATGCCCTTAAAATTGTCTACATCTATAAAAAGCAAGGACAGGTGGCTGGAATCAGCCTTTGCATGCTCAATCTCAAAAGGAAGGCGTTCCTGGAAATAGCCGTGGTTATATAGCCCGGTGAGGCTATTCCTGATCACCGCCTCATATGCAGCTGCGAGCTCTCGTTCTTTTTGCTTTAGCCTTTCCGCCATGAAGCCGACGGAGAGAGAGGCCAGGGCCGTGAGTCCTACCATGAGCATGAGATCGTCGGATCCGGCATGTTTGTGTGCTGTCATCAATTCATGCTTCTTAGCCTCAACAGTATAGACTACAGCCGCACTGACCAGTACATTAAGGATACTCCCCTTAAAGCCGTAATAATAGGCCAGGAGCACTGCAGGCAGGAAATATACATACCAGATTGCATCTTCAAAGAGTCCAAAATTGAATCCGCCCTGCTCTTTCCACGCCGGTATCGCGTAGAGGATCAGGGACAGGCCCAGGCAAAAGAGGTCAGAGCGGGTGCATATGCCCCTTCTCTTACCCCTGCATCGAGGGGGCCCTTTGGGCAGGCCTTTATTTGGTCCGGTTATCTGGGTCATCTGCTGGGCCAAAATCCTCCCCTCCCCTCGCTTGCAAGGTCAACGCTCTTTAATTCTTTAATGAGAACTGTCGTATCCAATATGCCGCATAGGAGGCGGAGACGGCTGGAAGCTTTTGAGCCGTGCTAATATCAGACCAAAATTCGATATAGACCTAAAAAAATCCTCCTAAACTTTTGAATTTATATAGGAAAAACGGGGGCTGGTAGGCCCCCGTTACGGTTCGTTATAGTTATGCCAGTAATCATGAGGCAAGCCGGCGAAAGGCGAGGTAGGAATAGACTATGGGTACAACGACCATTATCGCCGTAAGGGTGAAGAATAGAAAAGAACCCCACAGGGCTTGCACCGGGGATAGCGCCAACTCAAGGAAGCCAGCCACTACCCACAGTGGGCCTGCCATCCGGTGAGTCCGCCGCCAGACCTCCTCGTTGGCCAGGGTCCACGGGGTCTTGATGCCTACAAAATAGTTGTGGCGTAGCTGGCCCATGAAATTCCCGATGAGGATAAACAATATAGCAACAAGCGCTTTTACGCCCAGAGCGACATTAACCCGGTACCCCAGCGCGGATAAAATGGTAACCAGGTACAGGCCGCTTCCGAATAGTACGATCCCCCAGCGCAGGAGCCGGTAAGCCCCGGCGAAGCGTGCATAGTTTTCCCTCCTCGGGTCTACCAGGGGCAATACTAGCATCAACAGGTAAAGCCCAATATTCAAGAGCGGTGCGAAGAAAGCACCAAAGGCGCGAGACGAATAAGCATCAACTTCTCCCCGGATATTCCAATGAGAAGGAACCCTTTCGGGCAGGATAGGGTAAAGGAAAAGCCCTGCGACCAGGAGTCCGGCCATCCACACCCACAAGGGCCAGTCCTGCCGTAAGGTCTCCCACTTCAACCCGTAGCCATTCTCGCGATTACTTCCTTCCATGCTCATTCTCTCCTTCCAGACTGACGCCCTCTGGGGGACTTTTTTTATCCCTCGCCCCTGGGTCGTCACTACTACGAGTTTCCTTTCGTACTCGGACCTTTTCCTTGTCGTCGTGCGATCCCATCACCTCGAAAAACCATCCCAGTACGTCCTGGAATACGGTGGTGTTCAAGGAATAATAGATGTTTTGGCCTTTTCGTACATCCTGGACCAGACCCGCCTGCTTGAGCACATTAAGGTGGTGAGAGATGCTGGGTTTGGTTAGGTTAAATTGTTCAGCAATCTCCCCGGCGGTGAGGTCGCCCCTTCTTAGCATACGCAGGATCTCCCGCCGGGTTCCATCTGATAATGCCTTAAAAACCAGACTTAGCGGCACATTCGCACCCCTTTCCGCAGATGATGGATTGCCTCCATCATACATGCCTCCATCTCATACATGGCAAGAATGATCATGGCCTCTTCTTCTCCTTAATCATGACTGACGTTGGATACCCCGCCTGAAGAAATCCGGTGATAGCTGTTTAATAGTTAGCAAATTATCTAAATATCTAATTGCATTTTACCCCTTTCTAAGGCAAAATGCAAGATAAGTGGATAGGTGTCCGGGGGCTTCGCGTGGGCCATGATCGAGATGGAGAAGTGGATGATGAGTAAAGCGCCCTACCGGGGGCCGATAGGGTGCCGCCGCTCCCATCAAAGGTGGTGTTGCTAAATAGTAGAGATAGTAGAGCTGGTATTCTGTGCCAGGCGGCAGGTAATTGGCACCCTCACGACGAAAGTTTATGGTGATCCGGAGAGAGGAAGGGAAAGCGAGGTAATGCGTATGAGAGTTATACTTATGAGAAGGAAGGCTGTTTTTTTCTGTCTCGTCTTGTGTCTCGTCATCCTGCTTGCCGGTATGCTGGGCTACGCTGGCGCTGCTTTGGCTGCAGATGACGTAAGGGAGGCAATTGTCAAAGTCTATGCGGTTCATAACCCACCCGATTATTACAATCCATGGAATATGGAGGGCCCGAGCGCTGTCACGGGTTCGGGTTGTATCATCGAGGGAAACCGTATCCTCACCAATGCGCATGTGGTGAGCGACCAGACCTTCCTGCAGGTGCGGCGCTATGGCGAAGCGGATCTATACCAGGCTCGCGTTGCTGCGGTGTCGCACGAGGTAGATCTGGCGTTGCTTGAAGTTGATGATCCTTCGTTTTTTAAGGGCGTTAAACCTCTTGAGCTCGGGGATCTGCCGGAGATCCAGGAGAGGGTACTAGTCTATGGCTTCCCGATGGGTGGTGACACACTGAGCATCACCGGTGGGGTGATTTCCCGTATAGAGCATCAACCGTACGTGCATAGCTCTCTTTCCCTCCTTGCGGGCCAGATTGATGCTGCGATCAACCCGGGAAACAGCGGGGGACCGGTCATTGTGGAAGGAAAGGTAGTAGGCGTTATAATGCAGGGAATCCCGGAGGCGCAAAACATCGGCTACATGGTGCCAGCCCCGGTTATCAAGCATTTCCTCGAGGATATCAAGGATGGCACCTGCGACGGTTTCCCCAGCCTGGGTATTCTCATGCAGAATATGAGGAATCCTGATTTGAGGAGACGCTATAAGATGGCAGACGGGCAAACCGGGGCGCTGGTCACGAGGGTGCTCCCCGGCTCCCCGGCTGACGGCAAGATCAGGCCGGGGGATGTTTTGCTTTCTGTGGATGGCTACCAGGTTGCAAACGACGGCACGGTCGAGTTCCGGCCGAAGGAACGGACGGCGCTGTTATATGTGATCCAAAGGCACCAGCTGGGCGAGGAGGTCACGGTTGAGGTGCTTCGTGACGGTCAGGTGGTGCCGCTAAGGATAACTCTCAATTGCCCATGGGACCGGAATCTGCTGGTGCCTATGGAGCAGTATGATAAACTGCCATCCTATTATATTTATGGGGGGATCGTCTTTTGCCCCTTGAGCAAGAACCTCCTCAAGATATGGGGGGATGGCTGGTATAACATGGCCCCGAAGGAGCTTGTCGCCATTTTATCTGACAACGTCCCGGAGGTTGAGGGGGAACAGGTGGTTGTAATCCTGAGGGTGCTACCTGCGGATGTAAATGACGGTTATCAGGATATGGTATATTCGATTGTAAAGAAGGTTAACGGGAAAAGGATTCGGAATATGAACGACCTGGTGCGCTTTACCGAAGAAGATAACGCAGGCCCCTACACTGTCTTTGAAACTAAGAGCGGCGAGCAGATCGTTCTCAGCCGGGATAAGGTTCGACAGAGCCGTGACCGGATCCTTTCGACCTATAAGATTAGGGAGGACCGCTCGGCAGATCTTAAGTCGGGCCTTAAATAGGGGAACCCTAAATAGCGGAGGCCGAGAAAGGCCGGAAGGTGGCCCCAAAATCTCGCGGCCTGCGGGATTACAGGCTAAAATGGAGATGGTATCCAGTTCAGGGGTTACAGGAGCTACTCTTGCTGCAAAGAGGCTTGGCAGGCTACCGCACCACCCTGCCGAGAAAGTAGGCAGGCTCACCCGTGGGCGGAGGGTAAGATGGCAACAAAGTTGGCAGGATGAGTGCAAAACTGCCTAGAATCTTGGCATCTCTACGGGCAACCTGCCGAGGAAATTATCACACGTATAGTGGGGAAGCAAAGACTATTGGAACTTCTAAAACGAAGTGCTAGTCAGGACTCCCGGTCGCCGCCGATCCTGTATGGGACGTAAAAGGAAGGGCAGGGAGAGAATTGAAATGGCATGATCCGGATCCAGATGATGGTAAGAAGGGGCTATGCTCGCGACGAACGGGGTGGCGATAGAATTTTGATAGGATTTATGGCGCAGCAAAATGTGGAAATCGCGCCCACACCTGCTGCGCCGGTTTTTATCTTGGGTAATTCTACGGTATATATAGCCCGGCCTCAGTATCGCAGGACTGGGGGGTAGCTGCTAGCGGTTTGCGGATATATTTGCGGATGCTGTTGTAGCCCCATTTGTAATGCAGCATCTTCAGTCTTAGGCCTCGCATAATCATAGAGTTCTCGGACCGTAATAGTGCCGTCATGGTTCGTATCTGTCTGACCCCGGTGAGCGGCATCCAGCCCTTCTGCCAGGTAGAGTGTAAATAGCCCGTGGCCGTTGTCCTCGTACGAGAACTCATCCTCTCTCGCTGCAGTAAGAACAGAGTAACCTTCAATACTTAGGGCTCTCATTCGTACAGGAGATACTGCACGGGCCTTTACCCTCTCCTGGGAATAGCCCCTCCCATTTATAAATGAACCGCTATTGCATGAATCAAGTATGACGGTGATATTTCTATTGGGCATAGCTCCGAACCAAGTTGCAAGTTCATGGTCCGTTATCATAGTTTCGATTCTATCTGAACTTGTATCCGAAGGACAGATTGCCTCTACGCTCCCATCGCTAGATCGGTACCCATGGCCTGAGAAGTACATTACGAAGAAATCCTGCGCTGTCATCTTGCTCGCTATATCTAATATTGCGTTCTTGATCTTTTCCTTGGTTGCATTCCCTATAGTGGCAGTGCTATAGCTAATCAGAAGCTTGCATTCTCCGATGAATGGCGTGCTATCGTAAAGGGCTTCTTTCATGCTTTGTGCGTCTGCAACACACCAGTTGAGATCGGAGGCCACCTCATACTCATTTATACCTATAAAAAGATAGTATCCGACCTGCGTCCCGACATGCGTAACCTTGTTAGCCAAGACACGTACCGTGAAGCGGAGGGGGGAGTGAATTCCGTCTGATACTACTATGGTGCGAGTTCCAGTATTGATGCCATCAATTCGGAAGTAACCATTCGAGCCAGTTTTGCAAGACAGATTTGTGCCTTCAACTAGAACCGTTGCACCCGCCACAGGTTCATAGCCCTCAGGCTTCAATCCGATTCCTGATACCATCATGACATCAGAAGGGGTGACCACCAACCGTGCCTGGGCCATCTGTTTTGTCCCGCTCACTACGTAGACGAAGCCGTCTATTGATCCTTTCGATGGTGACCCGCCACCGCATCCCGCGACAATAGCGGCCAGGGCCACGGCTATCGTCGCTGCTATTAAACCCCTGATTAATGGACGTTTCACAAACCCATTCATCGCTACCCAATCCTCCTTTAGAGAAGATCCTCACCTCAAAGGCATCTTTGTTAGTGCGCAAAAATCTCTGCCCTTTTGGGCACTCGCATAGGGAGTCTCGCATCTCTCCGCCCGGCGGACGCGGCTAAGTGTAAGTTCGAAGATTACTGACGTTTTTCCAGGGGTTGCCGGTGCTTGCGTTCCGGGGACGGCGCGCTTGCGGCGCGCCTCCGTTGAAATTTGGCGTGAGGGCCTTGCCAAATTTCAAAAGGCCCCGGAACGCAACA
>DUMQ01000144.1 GCA_012839815.1 Bacillota bacterium
CGTCGAGGTGATAAATAACTTGCCATCTCATCGGGCTAAGTGGCAAGATACTTTCCAGTGCAGCGAGCAGGTGGTAACTAACTTGCCAGCCTGGCGCGCAGAGTGGTAAGATACTTGCCAGTTCGACGAATGGGTGGTAATGAGCTTACCACTTCAGCGTGAAAAGTGGAAGAATACTTACCACCCCGGCATAGGAAGTGGAAAGATACTTTCCAGCCTGACGCTCAGCTGGCAAATATGTTACCATCCCGGCGTGCGGAGTGGTAAGATACTTGCCAGCCTGACGTGTTGATTGTCAATAGAATTGACCCACCGTGTGCAAATAAATTTGACCCACCCCAGTGAGCAAGAACGAACAAGAAACAATAGCCAGATGAGACGAAGATTTTGCCACGCTCGCTTCGCCCGGCCTTGACAGGAACCGGCAGCAGCCGGTGCAATATACAAACGGGCGAGGCGACGGGGAGCAGGAAAGGAAAAGAACCGCCTCGCTCCAATCCATTGTACCGGTGTTCTGGACCCGTCTGATTGAAAGGATTTCTGATTGAAAGGATTCAGGAATGTGCAGTAACCTGCCCCGACCAGGTTTAGATACTAGATATAATCCTTATCAACGCCTTCGCCCCGTCCACTCCTTCAACTTCCAAGAGGCGCCGGTAAAAGGCGGCCGCCATCGCCGCAGACTTAAGAAGGGGCCTATCAATGACCTCAATCTCTATATCCCTATATTTCGGCATCCCGGTACCAGCAGGAATTAAAGTTCCGATTATAACATTCTCCTTTAGACCGATAAGCGGATCTACCCTACTTTTGATCGAAGCATCGGTTAGCACGCGTGTGGTTTCCTGGAACGAAGCCGCTGACAAGAAGCTCTCAGTCGCAAGGGACGCCTTTGTTATCCCCAGCAAGACCGGCCTGGCTGTAGCAGGACGCCTGCCCGCCTCAAGGGCCTCATAGTTGATATCCTCAAAATCGAAAGAATCTACGAGGCTGCCAGGCAGGAGGTCAGTATCGCCCGAGTCCTCCACCCGTACCCGCCTTAGCATCTGGCGTACTATGACCTCGATATGTTTATCATTTATCTCCGCACCCTGGGAGCGGTAGACTTCCTGCACCTCACGGACCAGGTACCTCTGGACCGCCTGCACTCCTTTTACCCTCAGGATATCAGCAGGGTTGAGCGAGCCCTCCGTGAGTCGGTCACCGGCCTCTACCTGCTGACCGTCCCTGACTTCCAGCCTTGCCCCATAAGGCACAATGTATGCTTTTTCTTCACCATCTCCGGTCGTTATAATTACTTTCCGGGTCCCTTTTGACTCCGTAACCTTTACCACGCCGGATACCTCAGTAATTACCGCTTGCCCTTTAGGCCTCCGCGCCTCAAAGAGCTCTTCCACCCTAGCAAGACCGCGGGTTACATCATCACCCGTCTCATCGCCCGCAACCCCGCCGGTATGAGAGGTCTCCATTGTAAGCTGAACCCAGGGTCCGCCTATAGATTGGGCAGCGATAACGCCGACAGCCTCACCCACCTCGACAGGCCTTCCCGTAGCAAGATTGCGACCGTAGCACTTAGAGCACACACCATACCTGGTGCGGCACGTAAGAACCGATCTAGCCCTCACCTCGCTGATGCCTGCCCTCTCGATGCGTTTCGCAAGGTCTTCGTCGATCTCCTGGTTTCGCTTGACGATAATCTCACCGGTTTCGGGATCTACGATATCGTCAGCCGCGACTCGGCCTATAACCCGCTCGCGAAGAGGCTCAATGATTTCATCCCCTTTTCTGAGAGCGCCGATCATGATGCCATCGTCCGTTCCGCAATCCTCCTCGCGCACAATCACATCCTGTGAAACGTCCACAAGGCGACGCATGAGGTATCCAGAGTCTGCCGCCCTGAGGGCGGTATCAGCCAGACCCTTCCTCGTGCCGTAAGTCGAAATGAAGTATTCCAACCCAGTCAACCCTTCTCGGAAGCTGGCCCTGATCGGAAGGTCAATGGTGCGGCCGGATGGATCCGCCACCAAACCTCTCATCCCACCTAGCTCCCTTAGTTGTTGGACATTGACTCGGGCTCCCGAGGCCGCCATCATATATACCGGGTTGAATTTGTCCAAATGGCCTAACATTGCCTTCTCGACCTTATATGTAGCCTCGGTCCAGGTGTCAATCACAAGCTGGTGTTTTTCCTCCTTAGTGATCAGTCCGCGTCTATGCTGCCGCTCAATTTCCTCAATCTTCTTATCCGCATCTCTCAGGATTTGCTGTTTCTCCGGCAGCACCGCAATATCCTCAATACCCACTGTTGTGCCTGACTTAGTCGCATATCTGAACCCAACCGCCTTTAGATTATCAAGGATCTCCGCCGTCTTTTCGTTGCCGTAACGCCTCTGGCACATCCCCACTAATTTCGCTAGAAAGCCTTTACTGGTTGGATGCTTTTCCGGCATCTCCTTTATGAAATCTATCAAAGTCTTATCTGATTCCCTATGCTGTCCGTTATCAGTCACTATCTCCGCAAGTTCGGCGAAATCATCCACAGCATCGTTGATATAAGGAAAATCCTTAGGGAATATGGTATTGAATATCAGCCTGCCTGGCGTCGTAACCAGGAGCCCTCGAAATATATCCGCCCGAGGCACTGGCTTTTGAGGATCCCATCTAACGCCGATTCTGGCATGCAGATCAAGGACGCCTTCCTCATAAGCCCGCAACGCCTCTTCAGGGCTGGTAAAACAATGCCCTTCGCCTCTACCTCCCTGCCTCTCAAGGGTCAGGTAATAGCAACCAAGCACCAAGTCCTGATCTGGGGTCGCGATAGGCTTCCCATGCGCCGGCGAAAGGATGTTGCCGGTGGCCATCATAAGAAGTCGGGCTTCAGCCTGAGCTTCAGCTGACAGGGGGACATATACAACCATCTGATCCCCATCGAAATCTGCCGCATATGCTGGACACACCAGAGGATGAATCTGGATGGCTCGCCCTTCCACCAGAATTGGCTCGAATGCCTGTATGCCAAGGCGATGAAGCGTGGGGGCTCGATTCAACAGCACAGGATGATCCTTAATGACTTCCTCCAATATATCCCATATCGGTATATTATAGGCTCTTGCCTTCACCCGCTCTACCATCCGCTTAGCGCTCTTAGCATTGTGAGCGTACCCCAGGTCAACTAGCCTCCTCATGACAAAGGGCTTAAATAGCTCTAAAGCCATTTCCTTAGGGAGCCCACACTGGTTGAGTTTTAGCTTGGGACCGACCACGATCACAGATCTACCAGAATAATCTACACG
Source organism: Bacillota bacterium (assembly GCA_012839815.1). Taxonomy (GTDB): domain Bacteria; phylum Bacillota; class SHA-98; order Ch115; family JABLXJ01; genus JABLXL01. Next base: position 3,294 of record DUMQ01000144.1, read on the forward strand.
TTTTCCTAATAGGTTTTGGCGGAATCTACCTTGACTACCCCTCAACATATCCGAAAGGGACTTGAGCGGGCGGTTGCCAGGCCCGGTAATAGGACGCCCACCATTGTCGATAAAGGAATAACAGGCCCTCCTGCCATTATCTATAAGGGCATCAACAGCCTCCTGGAGCATCCTCTTTTCATTGTGGACGATAATGTCGGGCGCTCCGAGCTCCAAAAGCCTCTTGAGCCTATTATTACGTTTGATGACGCGACTGTAGAGGTCGTTCAGGTCCGAGGTGGCAAACCTATCTCCATCCAGTTGCACCATAGGCCTAAGCTCCGGAGGTATAACAGGGAGCACATCCAAGATCATATGCTCCGGGCGGTTACCGGACTGCCGGAAGGCCTCCACGACCTCCAGTCTTCTAATAGCTTGTATCCGTCTTAATCCTGTAGAGTCTTGAATCTCGCCCCTAAGCTCCCTGGATAGCTCATCCAGGTCTATTTCCTCGAGGAGCTTCTTGATGGCTTCTGCCCCTATGCTTGCCTTGAATAGCTTCCCATACCTTTCACGGTACGCTCGGTACTCGCTCTCGGTTAGGAGTTGGCGTTTCATAAGGGCGGTAGCGCCAGGATCTATGACAATATAATTACGAAAGTATATGACTTTTTCTAGATTTCTAAGGGACATGCCTAATAGCAATCCTATCGGGCTGGGATCGCTCCATAAATACCAGGCATGGGATACGGGCGCAGCAAGCTCGATGTGGCCAAATCTCTCTCTACGCACCTTAGATCTGGTGACCTCGACGCCGCACTTATCACAGATTATTCCTTTATATCTGACTCCCCTATATCTACCGCAGTGGCACTCCCAGTCCTTTATAGGCCCGAATATTTTCTCGCAAAATAGCCCCCCGCGTTCGGGCTTGAGCGTGCGAAAATTAATAGTCTCTGGCCTCGTTACCTCTCCATGGGACCAGGCCCTTATTTGTTCTGGTGAAGCAATGCTGATCCTGATACCACGAAGACTACCGTTGTATAGCACTGACTTTCATCACCCTATCACCCTATATATGCTCCCCTGCCAAATATGACGATAAGGCCTAAGATTATAGCTCCGGCGACAGTGAACCATATCCAGTTAAGCCGGTAAGACTGGGATTTCAAACACCCAAGGAGCGTATTATAAAGAGATTCGAGATTCTCTATCCTATTCTCAGCCTGGTTCACTTTTTCAAGAACCGCTGCCTGACCTGAAGCTATCTTGGTTAAACATTCGTGGGTAAAAGCATCCAGAGAAACAAGTAATTTGGCGATATGAGTGGCTGCCTCCCCCACGCCAGTTAGCTGTTCCTGAACTGAACCAAGCGACTGCCTTAACGCGGTGATGTTTTCGAGGAGCGTTTTTAGGTTTCGGTCTATAGGTACAACAGCCCGCGTTATCAATGGAAACTGGGCGGATATTATCTCTGTATAGCCCCGGAAGTCTTTGAGCAGGCTTTCAATGTTGGTCCTAGAAACCTCAGTTGCCCTTTCTAAATTACCAATCGCACCTTCGGCAAGCTCAAGGGTCCGGTTCAGCTTCCGAAGATTTTGGGATACGTCTGGAATACGATCGGATATGTCATTAATGATACCTGCGTACTCCTTTTGCATATCCCGGAATGTCTTGGTGAAGGAATTGTATTCACTCATGATGCTTGAGGTCGCGTTATCTAATGCCTCAATCCTCCCTGATACCTCAAGCAACACCTGCTTTAGATCTAAACCGGAGATTGTTGCCCTAAGAGAATCAACCTCCTTACCAACAGCGGTTGTGAGGGCCGCGACCGCTGAACCCGCTGCAGTACTTATTTCCTTGGCATGCGCCTGTATGGTATCAGAATATCTCGAAACAAGAGTAGCGGCTGTATCTTTGATATCTTTGGTAAGTTCCCGGAGCGCGGTAAGCGCAGGTTCGATATCAGAAGACCAAGAGTTCAGGGCTTTTAGAAGGGCAGGTTCCACCGCAACCTTTACTACATCGGAACCTATCTGTCTTATTACAGCTTCAAATTCTCGTAGTAGGGAATCCTCCTCTGTATTCTTCCCTAAAGCAAAACCCATTTTGTCCTTCGAAGCTTCCGATTGTAACGTGATTATCACCTCCATTACCCTACAATACAAGCATCGGCACGTAGATGAAATGGTTTAGGGTTTGCCCTTCTAACTGAGCCCCAACCCCTCTTGGGGGGAACCCGAGCCAAGGTCAGAATAGGTATCTTGCCGATAGATTCTCTTCCCTTCAACCCATTCCGCTCAAGGGCATAAGGGCCTATATCTCCTCGAAAAACTGCTCCGGCACGTCCCTGAAGAATCGTGAGAATGGGCCAGCGCCCGCCCCTGCCCGGCTAAAGCTCAAGACCAGGATCTTGTCGCCATCCACGTGCTCAACTCCCTGCAGGACGAGGAGCCTCCTGGCAAGGACATGCGTCTTGCCGGTCCCTGCCGCCGCGTTGATCAAAATCAGAGCGTGTCGGGAAGGGCAATCGACGGATGATCGCACGCCGAACGAACGGAGAAAGTGGCATAGGCCGGCTGTCCGCAACGAAACTGTGCGGTCAGACACGAATCTCCATGCAAGGGCGGAAAGCTCGGGTTGCGGGCAATCTATGGATTCTTTTTCGCCAGACGCCTCAGCAGCCGCTTCCTCGATCTGTTCTGCATCGAGTATGATGGCCTTGGCCGACTTGGAGGTGGTGCTGGCGGCGACGGATGCTGGAGAAGATGCTACGGCGGGAGACGCCACGGTAGAAGATGCTACCCAGGCCAGAAATGCCTCATGATCGATAACCGCCGCCCCGGGCGGTAGGGAACTAGGATGAATAAACCAGTCAGGCGAAGCTGTTGCTTCGACCCACTCTAATGCTATAGGGTAAATCTCGCTTCTCATGCGCCCACCCTGGCAGTACCAGCGGAACACGAAGCTCGCAGCCCGGCCATTCCCTAGATCGCCTCCCTCTAGATCTCCCCCCATTGTCTCAAGCGAGGCGAGCATCGCATCAGGGCACAGAGCCTTATCTGCCAGACTCCAAACCCCCGGGCAGACCATCGTGCCGCTATCCTTGAGAATCTTTCGATAGTGGTCGATGGTGGAGCGAGGCACGGCGACGAGATTACCGGTGCGGCGGGCATATTCTATTAGGCCTGGTACGTCTGGACCGGCTGATGACCGGGAAAGAAAATGGATCGCATTGGCAGAACAAATGCCTTCCCCAATCAGGCCGGTCTTGATGGACCCGGTGGCCTCACCGATAAGTTCAAGCCCAGGCGAGGGATCGAATGAGCAAGGTTGAACAGATGGGTGGGGTTGCGTGGATGAACAAGATTCAACGTGGGGGGTGCCTTGCTCCCCGGTTGGGGGCGCCGGATGCAAGGGTAGCCCAAGAGTAGCCACAATCTGGTGTAAACCGACTGACGGCGGGGTCTCGCGGATGCCCCGCCTTGTCGCAACCCACCTCAAATAGTGTCCAAGTCCGGCGAGGTGGACCCCGACGTCAAGACACAATTTAGGGTAAGTTTAAGCTATAGTCATCTCCCTTCTGCATAAAGGTAGCTCGGGAGGGTAGTACCCGCTGGAGCGGGAGGTACCCCGGAGAGGGAG
>DUMQ01000145.1 GCA_012839815.1 Bacillota bacterium
CGGTGCTTGCGTGACGGGGCCTTTTGAAATTTGGCAAGGCCCTCGCGCCAAATTTCAACGGAGGCGCGCCGCAAGCGCGCCGTCCCCGGAACGCAACACCGGCAACCCCTGGAAAAACGTCAGTAATTTTCGAAACTTACACTTAGGCCGACAACCGGAAGATCGGCTCCAACCCCCTCGCCCGCTGCCGGAGCGTCTCCAGCTCGCCCTCGGTGAGCATTGTAAACCGCTCTCCCACATTGAGCGCGATGCGAAAGAGATCCGGCTCGCCCGGCGGAATCGCCGCGGCCACGGACTGGGAGAGCGTGAAACGCAGGGCCAGAGCTGCCAACTCAGGGTCATCGACCGGCTCATACCAGCACTTGGCGTATTTTCGCTTCTGCCCTTCGGGGACGAGCGTCCTGGCCATGGCCTTTATCGCAAGGCACCCCATGCCCTTTGTCTGCGCCCTTTCGAGCACCTGTGGCCCGAAACCGGCGTTGAAGTAGTTGACCCAATTGACCGGGAAGAGCACCGTGTCAAAATCGAAGGCATCTATTAGCTTCAGCGCTATCTCTACAGAATGTGCGGAAAAGCCCAGGTACCGGACCAGGCCCTCTTCGCGCGCCTCGATAAGGGCCTCGATCGCGCCCCCTGGCCCCATGGCCTGTTCGAAGTCCTCCTCCGTAACCATCGCATGCAGCTGGTAGAGGTCGAAATGGTCCGTCCTCAGCTTGCGAAGGGATTCGCGGAGCTCAGCTGCTGCCTCAACCCTCCTCCTCTTGCCGGTCTTGCACGCCAGGAATATCCCATCCCTCTTGTGCTCGATCGCCGGCCCGAGGCGGTCCTCCGCATTGCCGTAGGTCGGGGCCACGTCAAAATAGTTGACGCCGCGGTCGATCGCCTCGGCCACGATGGAATTCGCCTCGCCCTGTTCGAGATTCATCACCACAATGCCACCAAACCCGATTATTGATACCCTTTCGCCTGTTTTACCCAGAATTCGCCTTTCCATTGCCATTTTCCTGCCAACCCCCTTATTCCGTATTCCTTTCCTTATTCCCCTTCATTACTTTCATTCGCTGCATCCTGGCATCAATGATTCTGCATCAATGCGGCCTTCATGCTGCATTTCATGATCCCATGCCGTCTTCCTGTCGTTGCGTTCAAATCCGGTCTTCCTGATTTAGGCTAACACAACCCTCCCCTGGTGTATCAAGTTTCTATACTACAATATTTGAAAAAACACCCGGGGCAGCTGACTATATTAAGCTGCTCTCCCAGAAATTTCAAACCCAATTCATATACGTTTCTTGCTTTCTTCAAACTTTCTTCATATTGACATGTTACTATTAGACTAGCACAGGGTAAGGGAGCGTGCCGCGCGGTAGCTGGCAACCCTTAAGATCGTAAACGAGAAACAAAGTAACGGGTCAAGCAAAAAGGCACTATGAAAGGAGTTGTAGAGGGAATGGTAAAAAAACTCATAGGGTTAGCCTTGGTAACAATACTTATCGTAGGAGCGGTAGGCGTCGTGGGCGCCGCCGGCAGGCCCGGTAGGCCAGGTTGGGCAGGGGCCTGTGGAGCCGGAACGGGTCTCGGCCTCGGCCTTGGGAGGCTGGCAGGGTATCTCGGGCTTACGGCCGATCAGCAGCAGCAGCTCTTAAAGCTTCGCCAGGATTTCATCGCACGGACCCAGGACCTGAGATTCCAAATTCAGCAGAAGATGCTCGAACTACGCCAGCTCTGGTCCCAGACTCCTCCGAATGAACAGAAGATCTCTGCCAAGACTGCGGAAGTTACTTCGCTCCGAGTGAGGCTGGCCAATGAGGCAAAGGCCCTATCAGACGCGATGAAAAATGTCCTGACCCCCGAGCAGCAAAAGAAGCTTGATGAGGCCAGAGCCCAGGCCCAGCAGCAGGGCTGGGGGCCTGGCGGCAGGGCTGGACGAGGCGGCTGGGGTGGTAGAGGTGGCATGTGCGGCTTCGGTCGCTTCGGCGGCTTCGGCGGCCTGGGTACGGTTACGGAATGACGCACGGCCCCGGCTTCCCTCCGTGCGGCATCTACTACGGCTATGCAGGGTCAGCACGATTACGATTAGAGGATCAGCAGGATCATGCGGGAGCACTTGGATCAGCTGGATCAGCTGGGACGGGCCAGTAGACCCCCTGCATCCCCATCCCAGTAAACCTCGTTGAACCAGAACAGGAGCTCCACAAGAGCCACTACAAGAACCACTACGAGAACCACTACGAGAAGGACCTCTGCAAGAGCCAATAACAAGAGCTAGAGACTGTTGATTTTCTCCATATTTTAGCAACTCCGTTTGGTAAAATCCCAGGATACCGTCGTTGCGCGTGGGTAAATTGGTAGCTGGTTGGGAAAGGTCAACAGTCTCGAGCTAAGTTAGTGCGTATATAAAGCTTTGCCTCTTTCGACGCCGGCACAAGACGCATCGCATCTCTTCACCCGGCGGACGCGGCCCCCGGGGCAGGCCGCTCCGCTGCGCACTAACTTATCTCAAGAGAATTGGTTGAGAATTGGTTAGAGAACATTTTGGGAGAGTAAAGGGAGCATGTAATTTTTGTGGGTAATGTGGCCGGGGAAACTGTGAGCGCCTCTGCCCGACGTCGAGTGACCGGAACCCGCCCCGGCCAGGAAACTCACCATCAGGTCATGCGGGCGGGTCATGATTCGGGTCATGCGGGTCATGATCGAGTGATGCTTATGCTCGAGTCATGCTTGAGTTATGCTCGAGTTATGCTCATGCTCATGATCGAATCATGCTCGTGATCAAATCTTGC
>DUMQ01000146.1 GCA_012839815.1 Bacillota bacterium
AACGGAGGCGCGCCGCAAGCGCGCCGTCCCCGGAACGCAAGCACCGGCAACCCCTGGGACGTGCTGGTAAACTGGCACAAATCAAGGAACCTACACCTAGTCGAGCAGGCCGCTCCGTAATCTCCGGTCGAGGGCTATTGGGCCGGAGATTAAGGCCGCCGGGCGGAGAGATGCGAGACTCCCTATGGGATGGGAGTGCCAAAAAGGCGGGTGCCAAAAAGGGTGGAGATTCTTGCGCACTAACTTGGATATCGACACCATCCAGAGAGCGGGGGTGGGCGCGATGCGATGCTGCATGAGGGATAGGCTGGATGGACGAGGAGATAAAGATAAACCTGTTTCCGGGTTTCTATTAGCCTTATTGTGTATCTCGGCTCTCATTTCCGCTCTGCTGGGCGCCATCGCGTCGAGCGCCGCGACAGGCGTGGTGCTGGCTCGCGAGGCCGCCCCCTTTTACCTTTACACGACAGAGAGGGTATTTTCTCTTCAGGAGAAGCCCTACGTCATGGCGAGGGGCGCAGGGGCCGCAGGGAGCCCGGCACTTGACTTCGAAGTTTACCGGTTCGATCCGTTCGCTTACTTTGAGAGGGAGAAGACCCTCAGTAGTATCAGTAGTGTTGGCAGTATCGTCCCTGAGGATGCACAGCTGGTAGCGAGCTTCTCCCTGGCGCCGCGGAGGCGGGAGAAATCTGGCGGCTTCCTGCTCAAGGTGCCGTTTTCCCCGCCCGGTCCCGGCGGTTACCTGGTTGTTGCCCGGGATCAGCGAGGGAGGAAGCAGGTCACATGGGTGATCGTCACCAGGCTGGGGCTGGTAACCAAGCAAGGAAATAACGCCCTGGTTGTCTATGCTCAGGATTTTGCCAGCGGCCGGCCATTTGCCGGGGTGCTGGTCAGGGTGTATGACGGCCACACCCAAATCGCCGGCGGCTATACCGACGCGAACGGCCTGCTCTACATCAAGAAGACCGGCCTTCCCAGGAATGCGGCGGTGGTTGCCCGCTACGGTCCGAACTTCGCGCATGTGAATTCGACATACTACTGGGAGGATTCGCGCTATAAGGTTTACGCCTATACGGACAGGCCGGTATACAGGCCGGGCCAGGAGGTCTTTTTTAAAGGGATAGCGCGCGAGGATACGGGTACGGGCGGGGAGTATAGAGTGCTCGGGGGCGAAAGGGTGCAGGTCGATATAAGGGACGCGGGCGATGCATCGGTTTATCGCGCTGAGCTGGTGACGAACGAGTTTGGGGCCTTTGGGGGTCAATTCACACTTGGGAGGGAGCCCGCCCTCGGGACTTATCGTATCTTAACGACTGTGAAGGGGAGCACCCAGTACGCCTGGTTTAAGGTCGCTGAATACCGAAAGCCTGAATACCAGGTTACCGTAAAATGTCCCCGCCCGACCTATGTGGCCGGGGACCGCGTGCCGGTTGAGGTTTCGGCGAGTTATTATTTCGGGGCCCCCGTGGCCGGCGCGAGGGTCAGGTATTACGTATACAGCCAGCCACATTATACATATTTTTCGTCTCCCGAGGAGGAGGGTTATTACCCATATCTCAGCGACGAGGGGATGTATTACGGTGAATTGGTCACTCAGGGCGAGGCGAGGACCGATGGCGGCGGGGTTGCCAGGTTTTCGGTGGAGACCGGGAAGACCGGTCGCAACCGGCGTTTCATAATTGAGGCCCGGGTCGTGGATGAGAGTCGCAGGGAGGTGATGGGACGGACCAGCGTCATTGTGGCCCGGGGCACTTTCGAGATCACCCTCCAGCCTGAGCGTTATGTGCTTAAACCGCGTGAGCGTGTAGGGGTCAAGGTCAGGACGGAGGATTTAGAAGGGAAGTCCGTAGCGCGGCGCCTCGAGACGAGGGTGTACAGGGTCAAATGGCAGGGCAGGGTGATGCGAAAGTGGGAGGTAATGTCGGGCAGGGTAGCGACCGGCCGTGATGGTAGGGGCGGGTTCGCTTTCCTGCCGCGCGAGGAGGGTTCGTACGAGATCGAGGTCAGGGGACGGGATGAGCGCGGGAATATTATTGCCACGACGGAGCTCATCTGGGTGACCGGCGAGGAATATGTCCTTGATTCCTATGGAGGGCCCGAGCTTGAGATTGTAACGGACAAAGCCGTGTATGATAAGAACGAGGTCGCCAGGGTCGTGGTCAACACGACCTTGAGGGATGCCTTTGCCCTCGTGACTATCGAGGGTTACAGGCTCTCCTCGGCGGAAGTGGTTCACTTCACTGGCCATTCTCGTGTTTTCGAGATTCCCTTGAGGCGGGAGTATTCGCCAAATATTTATTTCGGTGTGACATTTATTGCAGGTAAACGTCTTATTTCCCGGGAAAAGGCGATCTATATATCGCCGCGCGAGAAGTTCCTGAACGTGGCCATCGAGCCTGATAGGGATATATACGGGCCCGGGGAGGAGGCAACCTATACGATAAAGGTCACGGACCAGGCCGGAAAGCCCGTGCGGGCAGAATTCTCGTTTGGCCTCGTGGACGCTTCGGTCTACGCGGTTCAGGATGAACTGGCCCCTGATATAAAAAGGTTCTTCTACGGGGCCAGGGCAAACAGGGTTGTGACCAACTACTCCTTCCCAGAGTGGTATTACGGCGGCGCAGATAAGGATGCCGGGGTGGGCGAGGTCCGGAAGTGGTTCCCTGACACGGCGGCCTGGGAGCCTTTCGTCATCACGGACGGCCGCGGAAATGCCAGGCTGAAGGTGAAGCTCCCGGATTCGCTTACCGCGTGGCGGGCGACAGTGCGGGCCCACACGCTGGATACCTCCGTTGGGAGCGGGACCTGCGATATCCAGACCAGCAAGGGATTTTTTGTAAGGGTGGCGGCTCCGAGGTTCCTCACCCAGGGGGATGAGACGATCATATCGACGATCGTGCATAATTATACCCCGCGGAGGATTCAGGCGCAGGTCAGCCTCGAGGCTTCCGGGGTTGAAATCAGCGTGGTTAGAGGGACGGGAGGTCCGGCCGGTGGCGTGACGGCTGGAATGGAGCATACAGCGAAGGGTACAGCCGTAACTAAAGGCGCCAGGACGGTAACTGTCGCACCCGGCGGGGCCGGGAGGGTGGACTGGCGTGTGAAGGCGAAGGATGCCGGCAATGCAATGCTGGTCGCGCGCGCCGTGGCGGGGCGCGATTTCGACGCAATGCAGGTATCGGTGCCTGTCAGGCCGTGCGGGGTGGAGCGTAGGGAGGCGGCCTCAGGAGAAATTGCCGGGTCCGGGGGCGCCCGTGCCCGGGAGGGTGCCGGCGCCGGGGGAGGCGCGCGAACGGGGTCCACGGGGGAGCCTACGGCGGGATCGGCTCAGATTGAGTTTAAACTGCCACCGGGGGTGATACCGGGTACCGCAAATCTCGAGATAAGGCTCTCCCCTTCCATTGGAGGTGCGGTCTTCGGGGCCCTGGATTACCTGGCATCTTACCCTTACGGCTGCGTTGAGCAGACGATGAGTTCCTTTTTGCCCGACATTGTGGCTGCGAGGGCCCTGTCAGATCTGGGGGCCAGCAATCCCGAGCTTGAGAAGAGCCTCCCCCGGATGGTAAGCGATGGGCTGCAGCGTCTTTACCGGTTCCAGCATTACGATGGCGGCTGGGGTTGGTGGGAATATGACGAGACCGATACGCGAATGACAGCCTATGTCGTCTGGGGCCTGGCCCTTGCGCGACAGGCGGGGTTCCAGGTTGACCAGAGGGTTATCGAGCGGGGCAAGAAGGCCCTGTATGAGGCATTGATGAAGCCCTCCTGCCTTGATGATCTGGTCTATACCCACTACGCGCTGGCTCAGGCCGGGGCCAGAGAGCCTGAACTCATCCGCCTTGACGAGGCCTTTGCCAGGCGGGGTGAGCTCACCAACCTGTCCAGGGCTTTGCTGGCTCTGACCTTGAAGGATCTGGGCAGGGACGCCGATGCAGGTCGCATTCTTGATGACCTGAGGCGTTCGGCGCGGGAAACCGCCACGGCGTGTTACTGGGATTCCCGGGACTCCCATGGAAGGAGCCCGCAGGGTGATGAGGACGACCTGTGGCAGGATAATAAGGTGGAAACGACCGCCTATGTGCTCCGGGCCTTTATATGGGTGCGGCCAGGGGACGCGCTGGTGCCAAAGGCGGCGAGGTGGCTTATGAATGTTCGCCAGGGTAACCGGTGGGTATCTACAAAGGATACGGCAGCGGCCGCGCTGGCGTTGTTGGAATTCTTGAAGGCGGAGGGGAGTCTCGCTCCCCGCTGCTCGGCGAGGGTCTATGTCGACGGGAAGCTGGTAGAGGAGTTGACGTTTACGAAGAGCGATATCTTCGCCGGGGAAAAGGTAGTGCGGCTCAACGGGCTCAACGCCCACCCGGGTCTCAACCCGGGGCGGCCTGTCCGGGTCAGGATAGAAAAGACCGGGGAAGGGAAGCTTTATTACGCAGCTGCCATGGAGTTTCATGTCCCTGTGCCTCGCGGGACCAGGGACGAGGGGGGTGCTGCCGCTGGTATCGAGGTGACCCGGGGCTATTTCACCCGCGAGGCCCATAGACGCCGGGGCGAGGGCGGAGAGCCGGGAGGGGATGACATATACACTTACACGTATAAGCCGCTCAGGGGGCCTGTGAGGGCCGGGGATGAGGTGTTTGTCAGGCTGCTTATCAGGGCGGACAGACCCTACAGGTACGTGATGATTGAGGATGCGATACCCAGCGGGTTTGAGGTCGTGGACGATTATATCGACAGTTACAGCTGGGATTTTTGGTATGGACGAAAAGAGGTCAGGGACACAAAGGTGGCGTTCGCCAGCGGCTATCTCAAGAGAGGCGAGAACGAGATAGTGTATAGCCTGCGCGCGGAGCGCCCAGGCCGGTACCGCGTGGCTCCCACGAGGGTATGGTGCATGTATGATCCGGAAATCACCGCGGTGGCGGGCGCATCCGAGATCGCCGTTGAGGAGGCGGTCGGACATGAGCGGGCGGAATAAACGGTCTATCCTCGTCGTTTTTCTCGTTGGCGCCTTTATTACTGCTTTCGCCCCCGTCGCCATCGCTCCGGCTCCGGCTATCCTCCCTGTGTTTCGCCATGCTCCAGCGGGACCCGGCGAAGCACCGTCTTGGAGCGGCCAGCCTGTTGGCCGACCTGTTCCTGTTGCGCGGCCCGTTGTGGTTGCCAGCTTCTCGACCGTGCTCAAGGAGGGCGAGCTCACGCGAAACGGCAACATCCGACTTGCAGCGGAAGCTATAGACGGGACGAGGCTCGCCCCCGGTGCCGTTTTTTCCTTTGATGCCATAGTCGGTCCCCGTATACGGGAGAAGGGGTACCAGGCGGCTAAGGTCATCGTTGAAGGGGCTGCCGCGCCTGGCATCGGCGGAGGGATCTGTCAGGTTTCTACAACCCTTTATAACGTGGCGCTCCTGGCGGGCATGGAGATTCTCGAGCGGCACCACCACTCCAGGCCCGTTGATTACGTGCCGCTCGGCAGGGATGCGACTGTTGCAGAGGGGAGCCTGGACCTGAAATTCCGAAATCCGACTGGGGAGACCATAATCCTCAGGGCGCACGTGGGCGGTAATCGCTTGCTCATTGAGGCCCTGGCGGCGAGGCCCTTAAGGAGGAAAGTGGAAATCCTCACATCGATCGAGGAGGTCGTCCAGCCCAGGGTGCTTGATGCCCCCCCTCCCTCTGGTTATGATGGCTTCCACGGTAGTATCTATAGTAGCGGCTACGGTGGCGTGCGCGGCGGCATTTACGGTGGCACTCGAGATGGCACAGGGCCACCGGCCGCAAGCGGGCGCGAGGGCTACAAGGTCTCGACGTGGCGCGTGACTCGTTACCTGAGTGAGGACGAGGGCCAAGGTCAAGGTCAGGGCCAGGAGGGTCGGGGCCAGGGGCAGGGTGGCCCCCAGCCAGAGACCAGGGAGCTCATCTCGGAGGATTACTACAGGCCCGTCGATGTTCTACTGGGTGCGTACGAGGGGTGATGTCTATGTCAGTGATTGCCAAGGCTTACGAACTTGCGAAGGCTTTAAAGGAGTCTCCCGAGTATGCGGCCTATGTCAGGGCTAGGGAGGAGATCGGTCGCCACGAGGCGGCCAGGATAATGCTCGAGGACCTCGAGAGGAAGCGAGAGGCAATCGGGAAGGCGGCGCTGGCCGGCGAAAAGGTCGATGAGGCCAGGTTGGAGGACCTCAAGCGGACTTATGAGATCGTCAGCTTTAACCCTTACATAAAGGAGCTTTTTGTCGCCGAGGCCAGGCTCGGAGAACTCGTAGCCAAGGTTCAAAAGATAATAGGGGAGGCCATAGGTGATGAGTCCCATAAGTCCCCGGACGGTTTATCAGGTGAGGACCTGCCGGGAAAGGAATCACCAGCGGACGAGCCGGAAGATGCAGTTGAAGGGACTGCGGCAAAGGGCGACTCGCGAGCGGGCGATAGTGCACCGGATGACAGGTAATGCACCGCACCGGATACAGGTAATGGAGTCAGGAGGGAGGAACCTTGCGATTTGAGGCGGCTATAGATAGGTTTGAGGGGAGCTTCGCGGTCCTGCTCGTGCGAGGTGAGCATGGCCGGGATGCCGGGGCCGGAGATGAGGAGGATGATGGAATCGGGGACAGGGATTTGAAGATCGATTTCCCCCGGAAGCTCCTGCCCCAGGATGCCAGGGAGGGTGATATACTGGCGTTCGACCTTGAGATTGACAGGGTGGCTACTCAGCGGCAGCGGGAACGCATACGAGGGCTTCTCGATAAACTCATCCAAAAGGGCGACAAATAGCAAGCTAAAGGATGAAGGAAAGGGAGACCTCCATGTAGAATCCCTGCACCGGTCAGAGACAGCCGCCGGCCGGAGATACCAGGTCATCAGGTGGACTGGCGGCGGGGAGGAGCGTGGTGAGCGGGAACGGGTGTAGCCGCAGGTTTAGGGGATACGGGCGCGGTTATGGGCCCGGGATGCTGGATGCCGGGCCCCGACGCCTTGTCCTAAGGTCGGTGGCCCTCGCATTTGCGGTAATACTGGCCTGGTCCGCACTGTTGTCCGGGTCGGGGGCGATGCCGGCGGGAGCGAGATTCCGGGCGGTTCTCGACCGCGTCGAGGGCGATACCGCCATCCTTGAGAACTTTGATAACGAGCGGGAGAGGCTTGAGATGCCGGTCCGGCTCCTGCCGGCATGCGCCAGGGAGGGCGATGTGGTTAATGTAAATGTCGCCATCGATGTGGAGGAAACCAGGCGCCGGCGCGAGGCCGCGAAGGCGTGCCTCAATAGATTGCTGCGCCGCAAAGGCGCCGGGTGACCGAGCCTGGCGACCGAGTTTCGTGTTGCGCCGGGTTTCGTGTTGCCCTTGAAAAGCCCTGCCCGTTTCGATATAATTGAAGGCGTGATTTAAGGCGGAGGCTTGATTTCTTTGGGCACAAACGTCTGTGTGCTTGCGAGCGGGAGCTCGGGTAATTGCACCCTCATACACACGGATACCACCACGATCCTGATCGATGCGGGGCTCCCCGGCAAGGTGGCTGTAGAACGCCTCCTTGCGGCGGATGTTCACCCCAGCGATATCGACGCCATTCTCATAACCCACGAACACACTGATCATGTGAGCGGCCTCGGCACCCTGTCGCGGGCTCTCGATATTCCTGTCTATGCAAGCGAGGCTACTTGGAAGGCTCTCGATGCGAATCCCCGTGTCTGCGGGCCTGTAAGGGAGAAGAATAAAAGGGTGATTGCTGCCGGGGAGCTTTTTAATGTCAAAGACCTTGCAATCCAGCCATTTCCAGTGCCTCACGACGCAGCGGGCCCGCTGGGATATTGCATCATCGACGGGGCGAGGAAGGTCGGGATCGCAACGGATGCCGGACATGCGACGCAGGAGATGAAGCAGCAGCTTGCTGATTGTGATCTTCTCGTTATCGAGGCCAATCACGATGTGGAGATGCTTATGGTTGGCTCCTATCCGTGGGCTTTGAAGCGGCGTATCCTGAGCGATCTCGGGCACCTTTCGAATGAGGCGGCGGGTGAATTTCTAGGGTCCATTGTCACGGAGCGGACGTCAAATATCTTGCTTGCGCACCTCAGCAAGGAAAACAACCTCCCGGAGCTTGCCCTTCTCACGGTGATAGCGATCCTCAGGCTTAATGGCATCGCCGTTGGGAAAGACCTGCGAGTGGGTCTCACCTACCGGAATAGGATGACTCGGCCCATCAAGATCGAGAAGGGGTATTGCAAGGTTTGCTGAATATAAGGGTAATTGCCGTTGGGAAGTTGAAGGAGAGGTACCAGTCAGAGGGCGTTAAGGATTACCTCAGGCGCCTCAAGCCATATGCAAAAGTCGGAATCGTCGAGGTTGCAGAGGAGCCGCTGGGGAAGTCCGCAAGCCCGGCTGAGGAGGCCCTTGCCAGGCGGAGGGAGGCCGGGAGAATACTCGATCATATCAAGCCGCACTCCTACTGCATCGCTTTGGACCGCGAGGGGGTGGCGCTCTCTTCAGAGGAGTTTTCGGCAGCGCTCGAAAAGGTGATGTTGTCCGGGACGAGCGATATAGCCTTTGTGATCGGCGGCTCGACCGGCCTCGCCCCCGAGGTCATAAACAGGGCGGATATGAGGCTTTCGTTCTCGAGGATGACATTCCCCCACGGGCTCATGCGGGTCATCTTGCTGGAACAAGTCTACAGGGCATTCAAGATCCTGAGAGGCGAGACTTATCATAAGTGACCCTTTCAATCGGCCTGGTGGTGTCAGCCTGATGGTGTCCCCGCAGGCGGCATACGGGCATATCAGGTAACATGGTGGTCTAGCTGATTATCACGTAAAGGGAGTCTATATCATCATCACCGGCTTTCCGGAGACCCTCTCTCAATTCTACCAGGTTCTCGTCGGAGATCTCCGCGTCATACCTGCCGAGGATGCGACCGCATACTATGCGTGTAGCCTGGGATTCCTTATGCTCTTTTACAAACTCCAGTATCCTCTTGATTTTATCATTGCGTCCCATCCCGTCAAGATTCCCCTTTTCTTTCTTCCTTTGCCGCCTTATGCTCGGCCTTCTTATGTTCGTGTTCGGGTCCGCGTTCAGGATCGTTAACCCATTGTAAACCTCGCAGCCTGTCGGCGGCTTCCTTTGTCACCGCAGCTCTCAAGTCCATGGGTTTCATCTTTACCTTGTCGTGACCCCCTGTCCTGCGCCCGGCCGCATTGCTTTCATGGCCTCTGTCGATGATATCGGCGGTCATTTGGCCTGGTGCAACCCCTTTCCTTGCCTGTATTGCCTGTGGCGCCGCGTTCGGCATGGGGCTAGCCTGTTTTCTTTCTACGTTACCTCAACGCGGCGCGGAGTAATTCGCTCGATCTTCTCCTCCTGGCCTGTGACGGCGTCTATGTACACTCGGAACTCCTCAGTATCCAGCCTCCCACGGAATTCATAGCATAGCTTTTCCCTGCCGAGGTCGTCCAGGATCACAGCCAGCCTGGCGCTTGTAATGTCCAATCTCGGGCTGACCATTGCCCTAGCTTCATTCATGGTCAGCGCGGGCATGGGCAGGACGCGCGCGCGGTGGAACGTTATATAGCCTGACCCTTCAAATCCCAGGATGGCCCCGTTATCAAGGGCGATGCGCAGCTTGATCGCATCCGGGTATATGAGCACACCATCTTGTTCAAACACATACGTTATAATGGCGACGTTCTGATATTGATCTCTATCGATGGGGCGCATGTTCTTGAATCCGCGCGACTCCAGGAACGCCGTTCCGATCTCAGTAGCCCTGTCGAGAGACAGTTTTGAGACATTGGCGCGCCGGTCATCGAGCATCCATATGACATGGCCGCCCTTTTCCGAGATATCAACCCTCATGCTGGCACCTTGATCGCCTCCCCCGCCCCCGGGATCTGCCACAGTCACCCTGTAGGACCGCGGGTCGGTCACGACCCGGGTTACCGTAAATTGCTTGCCTTCGGTCCTTTCCGGCCCGATAAACCTCCGGGCGATCTCGATGGCCCTGGTCTCGGTTATCACAGGCCCTGTCAGGCCTCTGGGAGAGATTTTCTCAGGCGGTATGTTGCCGGCGAAATCGGGGTCAGGGAACCTGCGCATCCCGTCCTCCAGCATCTTCAGGCTCTTGGTCGCGGGGTTTATTCGCGGTTTCCGGGGCGCCCCCGGTCGCTCGGCGCTTGTCGCCGCCATGGCCCTCTGTATATCATTCCACCGGCTGCCTTCATTCATAAACGAAGCCTGCATTTTCCCGACCGTGGTGCTCATGAACTTGGCCTGGCGGTGAAGGTCACGGAGCGTCGCCCACTCGCTGGCCGTGATCGGTTGACCCTGAGCGTTCTTGACGGCGAGCGAATATGTGAATGCCCCGAGCCTCCCTATGAACTGTTCGGTTTTTGTCAGAGGGACGGTCAGGAGAGGGAGCTGCCCGATATTTGCCTGGGCGGCCGAGGCGTGTCGCCATATGTCTGAAAAGGTTTGCATTCGCCCCTTTGGCGAGCTGGCAACAAGAGCCTTGGCGGTTTCGGCTTCGATCCCGTCCAGGTGGTAAGATAGCTCTTGAAAAGCTCGCTGGTACTGGTTTTCGGCCTGGATTTCAACTTGCCGTCTCAACAGGTGCTCGCGGATTCCCAAGAACGCCGTGATCACCAGGGCTATGGTAAGGACCGGTATAGCTAGTCTCCGTTGCAAGGAACATACCTCCTAGATAAATCAGGAACATCTCATCTTGAGAAAACATGGTTCCCAATTTGTGTAATAATGGGCCTGGTCCAGATCCACCAGCTTACAGGTTTTGACGGATTGAAGTAGTAGAGCGCACCTCCTGTAGGATCCCACCCGCTGAGGGCATCCTGCGTAGCTCTATAGGCATCTGCGCTTGGGTACCAGAGCCAGATGAGCCCGTTAGATACCGATTCAAATGCATCGG
The DNA here is from genome assembly GCA_012839815.1 of Bacillota bacterium. Taxonomy (GTDB): domain Bacteria; phylum Bacillota; class SHA-98; order Ch115; family JABLXJ01; genus JABLXL01. The sequence goes on from DUMQ01000146.1 coordinate 10,906, forward strand.
GCTCGAATATGACGCCCGGTATGGTCTTGGGGAAGTTCGGGCTTTCCAACCGGTTCATGATTACCGCCCCAATGGCAACCTTGCCTACGTAGGGCTCCGCCCAGGCCTCACTCTGTATCACTCTTGCCATCAAGTCTACATTATACCTGTACGAATCCCAAGGGGCCGCGATCAGGCCCTGGTCAGAAACCTTGCCGTTGCGGCTTGAAATGGCCACCGGCATAATAGGGTTCGGGTAGAATAAGAGAGATACACATATTGCAAGCAACGCCATGATGACAAGTAGAGTCAAGAATCGCCTCATGGATTTCCAGCTCCCCCTCTTGGATTCTGGTTGGGAAACTCTTTGATTTATTTTCTTCCGCTGGCTGTCGTCATATTCACATTTGTAGATTCATCCTTTCAAGCTTTTAAGCCTTCAAGGTGCAGCTTTCGGGGTTTTAATTCTCAAATTGTCACCTTATCTATAATCCCCCTTATGATCTCTGCGGATTTCCGGAAGGCTTTCTCTTCCTCCTGGCTGAGGCTGAGCGGGACGACCTTGCTCACTCCCTGCTTCCCAACCAGGGCTGGCACAGACAGGCATACATCGCTCACCCCTTGGTAATTATCGAGGAGTGAGGATACAGTTAATACGGAGTTCTCATCCCTCAGTATGCTCCCGGTAATTTCCGTCATAGCAAGGCCGATTGCATAGTAGGTCGCCCCCTTCCTTTCAATGACCTTATACGCGGCATCTCGCACCTCTTCAAAGAGTTCGCGCTGCCATGATGGATCGCACCCTCTTTCACAGAGCGGGCAGTACTCTGCCAACCTCATCCCCGCTATATTGGCGAGACTCCAGACGGGTACTTCGCTATCGCCATGTTCGCCGATTATGTAAGCGTGGACATTTCTCGCGCTTACATTACAGTGGAGGCTCAACAAGGACCGGAAGCGCAAGGTATCCAGTACTGTCCCCGAACCTATAACCATGGATGGAGGGTAACCTGAAAGTTTATAGGCAAGATAGGTCATTATGTCTACGGGGTTGGTGACTATGAGAAGAACCGACGACGTCGTATGCCTGGTAACTTTCGGTATAATGTCCTTAAAGATATCTGCATTCCTTTGTACCAGGTCCAGACGGGTTTCTCCGGGCTTCTGAGCCGCTCCGGCCGTGATTACAATTACATCCGCCCCCTCGCACTCATCGTAGTCGCCGGACCGGATGACCACGGGCCGGACAAATGGAACTCCGTGTGCAAGGTCCATGGCCTCGCCCTCAGCCCTGGTCCGGTTTACGTCTATGAGCACGATCTCGGAGGCGAGGCCGCTTATCATGAGGCAGTAGGCAAAGGTTGAACCTACAAAGCCCGCACCTATGATGACAACCTTTCTAGGGCGCATGTCTTTTGGCATAGTGTCGTCCACCATCCTTTATATTCCGTGGTATTCCGTGCATGTCCGCTCCATGCTTGATATGGACATGCATGATATGAGCAGCGTAGATGAGCACCGTAGGGATGAATATGAATATGCAAGATATGAATACGCAAGATATATATGATGCTCACTACATACATTCCGCTAGTAGTGTATCCCGGTAGAGGCAAGCTAAACGGGGAGTGCGTGTAATTTCTGTGTGACTACTCTGTGTGACCACTCCTGGCCCTCAACCTTCAATCGGTGGGCGTGCCGGGGTGGCAAATAACTTATCACCTTTTTTGGAGCAGGTAGGCCAGAAACTTAGCGGTTCACAGGCGCCCCGGTGACGACGGAAAACGGGCACCTCTCAGGGGTATAGACATTAAAAGAAAAATGGTGTATAATACATATGAACGTATGGCAGTAAATACCCGAGCCGCATAGAGCGGCATCGACGTCAGTTGAAAGCCCCAATCATCGTGTGCGCCTATAGCTCAGTGGATCAGAGCGCCGGCCTCCGGAGCCGGGTGCGCAGGTTCGAGTCCTGCTAGGCGCACCATTTTTATGTATGCGCTGCTAGCGGCCATATTGGAGCATAGAGACAATATGCCCTAAAGCTCGCAGGCCGTGGTACCTTAAATGGGCCTCCCACTGGAAAAGATGGGAGGTTTTTGCTTTGGTAAGGGTTCTACGTATAGACAAGAAACTGCCTTCAACATGGCAGGAAGCCCTATCCGAATTCATCCTCTTTAAGCAGGCTCAGGGTGCATCGCCCAGGACAGTTGAAGACTATGAGTATCACATCAGGCTCCTTTTCACTCGTTATCCTGATGCCTGGAACCCATTGAATTTCAAACGAGCAGTACTAGAGCACATGGCCCAACCTGTGGCACCTGCCACCTTTAACATCCGTCGGAAGTACCTGAAAGTTTTCTTCAACTGGTGCATGGAGGAAGGCATATTCCCCGAAAACCCGTTGTCTGGCGTCTCAAAGAGAAGGGACGAAGGCCGGATCAGGAGTGTCAAGCAGGAGGTGTTAGAGCGGCTTTTGTCCCTTCCTAACCCAAAGACCTTCACTGGCCTACGTGACTATGCCTTGATCCTGCTAAGCCTTGACGTCGGGATTCGCCCGAAAGAGGCATTGTCTCTACGTGTGTGGGATGTTGACCTGGAGGATCTGACGATTACCATCAGGCGTGAGATATCCAAGACCAGGAAGACCAGTATCCTGCCTATAACTCGACAAGTTGCTGATGCTTTGAAAAGGCTCATTCATGCAAGACATCCTCAGTGGAATAAGGACGCACCGCTCTTCTGCACTAGAGATGGAACACCGTTGACGGTAAGAAGATGGGAAGCCAGGCTCAGGAAATACTCTGATATTCTGGGAGTCAACATCACCCCTTACGATCTGCGCCATAGCTTTGCCACCTTGTTCCTCAAAGACGGAGGGCACCCATTTGCCCTCCAGAAGATTTTGCGCCACTCTAGTATGGATATGGTTAAACGATACGTACAACTTACTGAGGGGGACTTAAGGGAGCAACATGAGCTTGCTTCGCCCGTCAGGAAACTCCTTCCTAAGAAGCCAAGGGTGGGTAGGATTCAGACCTGAGAATATGCAGACCGGTGTGGCTATTAAATATAGTGCAGAAATCCAAAGACCAGGAGGAAATTAGCAAGATTTCGCGAAATAAGGGAGGAGGTGAATATTGGAAAGATTTACCGAGTCCCTATGTAATCTGTGACAGTGGCCAATCCAAAATCAAGGATGAGGAGGAAGTAAAATGCGGAGTTTCATCAGCAGGATGCTTGTAGTATTGGTGATGGTGGTAGTGGTATCAGTAACAACTGCGGCGGAAGCGGCGAGATATACCGAGCAGTTTCGGGGGATGAATTCTATCACTATAGCCGGACTTGCGACGGTTCCAGAAGGTCTGGGTATTACAAAAGAAGAATGTAAAGCTTACATCAGAGACCTTGTCTATGACGAACTTAGAAGAAAGCTGCCATCTGGGATACTACTGAACAAAGACGAGACTTTGGCGGGTTTATCGGATGGATTTCTCTTCGTGGAGGTAATGCTAGTACACGGGCCGGGGAATTTTTTGGGCGACGTTACTCTCGACGTCAGCCGTATCGTCACGCTATCGCCCCAAGAGCCTGGGGGGGAACCATTCGTGGCTTATGTATATTATGACACCTTCCCCCTTATTGGGAAGGCTTCACAGTCAACCAAAGAGCTTCTGAATGAGCCAATCAGAATGCTGGTTGCGCGATTTGTCTCTGCTTTGCTTGAGGCGCGACCCGATCTAAGATAGGCTCCTAGTGACGCAAGAGTGCCCAGCAAGGAGAAGGGCTGCGGAATCCTAAAGAACTAAGGGTCACGATTTACATAATGCCTATTATGCGACCCACTGCGTGGGGTGCCCTAGGAGGCATGGCAGCGGCGTCTTGCCGGCTCCCTAGGGCCTTCTGTAGGCTTGTAGACCTTCGCTCAGCTCATGATCCCTCCGAAGTTTCTTTGTTGGGCGGCTTTGGCGTCCGTTCCTTGTCTTTGAAGGCTAGCCACAGCAGAGCTGTAGCTCCTAATACTGCGAGGCCATAAATGATGGCAGTCCTGACATCTATGACGTCGGCATACTCCACTGAGTAGTCAATTCCTCCCTTAAGGATTACTCCATTGGGCCCATACTTGACTCTCGGTGCACCTACCAGTAAGAGGAAAAACACTATGGCTCCGGCGATTAGAATACGCCTTTGAACTTTGTTCACGTGAAGCTCCTCCTATCTTCATTCGGTTGGCTGTAAATGTAGTATATTTGCACTTTTCTACATTTGCATGGATTATCCTTCCTGAGTTGGCCACACCCCCCAAGGGCCATGGCGGTTGCTTTACTTGGCTGTGCCTAAATCCGTATGTCAAAAAGCTTCTTACCATTATTTTCCATGTAGGCGTTCCTGAGAACGATGCCCCGATCTGTCTAGAATATCCCCGCCGACCGTTCGAGCACTCCTTAGGGGCTTTCCGTTTCACAGCCGACAGCTCTGCCACAAGCTCAGTGACCTCCTCACGACAGCGAGGGCACTTGAATTTTTCGCCGGTTAGTCATGACTCTTGCCTCCTTCCAACTTGTCGAGGAGTTCCTGAGTGGAGTAGTGTTTGCGCTCACGCTGGGTTTCAGCGATGGCGGCAGCTATCTTTTGCCTGGTCTGTTCAAGTTCAGCGCGAAAGAGAGCATCGCGCTTTAATTCCGTCACGTATTTTGGGCTATAGCCACACATGCGCGCTATGGCGTGTTGCTTGTAGTCATCGCCAGCGGCAATCAAGAAGCGAATTAGCATGTAGTGGTGGGGGTTGAGCTTTCTCAACGGCATGGAAGCCACCTCCAAAAATGCATAAGTTCTGAAACTATCATGGGAAAATTCCCTTATTTTCCAGTCCCTGACTAGCGGGTCAAGGGGGTCTTATCTCTTGCATACTTCTCCCAGCATCAGATTTACACCCCCCTGCATATGTCGCTAACACTGCTAATACTTCGGGGGAACCCTTGAGCCACAAGGCTTTAAGAGGTCAAAAAGTGTTAGCGCCCCCCGCTAATGGTGCTAACACTTCAGGTCCATTAGCACCATTAGCGGTATTAGCGTTAATAGCACCATTAGCACCGTTAGTGCTGTTACCTACCCTGTCTAGGGTGGTGGTGGGGGTCACGGTATATTTCCCATAGCCCACCCGAATAACTTGACCCTCTTGCACGAGCTTATTCAAGAGAAAGCGTATGTTGGTTTCCTTCCTACCCAATTGGTCTGCAATCGCCTTGGGGGTCAAAACTTCACCTGCTTCCCTAAGTGTCTTAAGAATTTCCCGTCGTTCCTTACTCATGCGGTATTCTTCTGCGTCTCCTAGAATAGTCCAGCCGCCCGTTTGTAGGTCAAAGGTCAAAGCGATTTCTTTCTCCTCAATGTCTCTCCCAGTTATCAGGAGTTCCGCATCGGCCTGTCCTCGGCTTCGTTTTAACACCCACACAGCGTCAGCCGCCCCTGACAGTCCCGTCGATCCACTAGGGCTGTCGGTGAAGTCTTCGGCGTCCCGCTTGCTTGTATGATGTAAAATCAGCATGGATACCTTATGGCTGTCGGCAAGGTTCTTTAGTAGAGCTATGGCCTCATAATCTACGTCATAGAGATTGCGGTTCGGTTTTTCCCTTGGCCGAATTCGCTTCAAGACATCTATGACAATCAGCTTGACATTGGGATGTTCAGAAAGCCACTTTTCAAGGGTCTCCCTTCCTCCGTCGTCAAGCCTTAGCCATTCGGTTACAAGATGCAGCCCCTCTGGCACAGGGGTTCCCCTGAGCAGGATTTTTAACCTGTCTTGTAATCGGCGCTCAGAATCTTCCAAGGCTAGATACAGCACCTCCCTTGGCTCAACGCGGATTTTTCCGAATGCATAGCCGCCACAAGCCACTGCGATTGCTATTTCTAGCGCCATCCAAGATTTCCCTGATTTCGGCTTTCCGGCCAGGAGGGACACACCTTCGGTTAAAATGTCTGGTATAATCCATACCGGTTCGGGTAACTCTTTTTTCAGCAGGTCCGGTGCTGTGATTACTTTTGGCGTCCATTGGAATGCTCTAGTTGAGCCTGTTTTTGCAGCAGGATATCTGCACACGGATTTCACAATGGTGGTCAACTCGTCATCGGCCAGCGGAGGTTCGCACCGCTCCTGATTTACGGCCCTTAGCGCTGCAAGGATAGCTCCTTCGTCAGCCCCTCGTTTACGTAAGGACCCCGCAATGCTTGTTAATGTGGTGTTCCTCTGGCCTTCGGGAATGGGTTCAGCCAAAACGTCTTTAGCTACTTTGGGACGGGTTTCTAACTTATCTATCACCCACTGTGGCAGTGGTGCAAGCTCAACCTCGCCCAGACCATGGCCTTCCTCAAAACGATAGGGCTCACCATCGGGGTGTATGGATGGTGGGGCCACAACATAGCCACCATCAGCCTTTATATCTACGCCTGGCAGAACGGCTTTGCTGGGCACCTTTTGAGCGCCCACAGGATACGCGAAATAAAAGTGCCTACCCCTGGCAGTTCCAACGGTTGGAGTCCTAGGCACCTCGAACCCATGTTCGGCAAGAGACTCGAACCCTTTTTCCCCATCTATGTCCAGCACTACAAGGCCTGAGACCCTGCCCGTAACAATGCCAATATTGGCCTCGGGCCATTCCTCCCACTGTGCCTTAACCTGGTCTGGGCTGACTGGGTGGTCTTGAGCATCTTTCCAAGGAGTTAGAGGTTCCTTGGTGCGGGGCTTGAGGGGAATCACGGAAAAGCCTCGCTGTGCATACCCTATGGCGGCTTGTCCAAGGCTGCGCCCCATATGAATTGGGAGCCCCGCGGCCTTTAAGATATCCTCTAGCGAACATCCGTTCGCACATTTCACGTCGGTGATGGTAAATTCGTCGGCAACCCAGCCCCCTGTGATGGCCAATGCGCCTGTTGACCAGGTGGTCTTGTCTCTTTGACAATTTGGACAATCCGCCGTCCAGCCTTTATTTGCGCGCTGGACGTTTTTGAGCTTGTTAATAAACTGTTGCAGTGGATTGCAGAGGGCAAGCATGTTTGAATTGGCGGCCATCGGTCTCCCCCCTTAGTTACCCTGAGAAGCCCTGAGAAACTCCTCGACTGCCTCTATGGGAATTACAATCCGTCGGCCTATTCTGACGGCTTTGAGCTTACCTGCACGAATAGCCTCATAAATCTTCGTTCGCCCAAGTCCGAGTACTTGCACCAGTTCCTCGGGGCTGTAAGCAAGTGGCTTCAGCTCTCGTTTCATTGTTTATCCCTCCTTTTACCACTTGACTGTCTTCGTTCCTTATGGTATCATACAGCCGTCCTCGGAGTTAGCCCGATGCGAGGAGTTTTGCGAGGAGTGGTAGGGATGGTGTTTAAGGGGCAACGTGGCGAAGCAGTTGCTATGGAAGGTAAAATCAGTCTTCGTTATCCGCTTGAAGATTATCTCCTACCTTTAGTGCCGAAACCGGAGGAAGAGGCTGGGCGTCCGGCTTACGTAAGGTTTGCGGCCCTTGCTGAAGCGCCCGATGAAGATATCGTCAAGTTTGCCAGCCGGTTCGGGTTGTTGGGTTTGAGGACCAGAATGGTGTACAAACTGAGAGAAGGAGACGACGGAGAGGCTGACCTGCTGGAGTTTGAAGGACACCCCGACCTGGCCGAGGAATTAAGGGAATCAAGAGCCCGGAGCAGGACTACCGCGTGGAAGCGAGCCCTCGAACAGTCGACACCCCCCTTGGTAACAGAGGGTGAACCAATCCTATGGTGGCGACGAGAGGCCAAACGGTTAGACCGATTGATACGCATCAGCGGTATGTTGAGAGAGGCCGAGGAAGGTGGCCTAGAAAGCGATGATGTAGTTCAGTTGCGTAAAATGGTTTGTGAGGTTAAGGGCTGGGGTAGCCAGGATTTGATTCCAGACCTTAAGTTTCCTGAAGTAGTTGATTTCAGTCGCGATGCAATGAGCCGCCGAGTCAATAAAGTGCTAACGGGCCCATCGCGCCTCGAATACGTAGCCAAAGAGGGGTGGCGATTCTCCTATAAACCGACCACCCTGCTAGAGGCGTTATACGTTCAGTTCATCCAGGGATTGGTCGTTGGGCTTGAAGCCCGCTTTTGTAAGAATCCAAACTGCCCTCATGGCGGGTGGTTTGTGCCGAATGATCGCCGTCAGCTTTACTGTTGCAAGCAGTGCCGATGGGCCAACAACAAACGGCGACAGCCTAAGCCTAAGGCATTTCCAGTTCGAGAAGAGGGGGCCGTGTAACCCTAACACCATAAAATCAGTGGGAGGCTCACAGAAGGCCAGCTACGGGCCATTTAAGGATGTGACTCTTAGAGCGCCGGCCTCCGGAGCCGGGTGCGCAGGTTCGAGTCCTGCTAGGCGCACCATTTTATTTTTGTGACCCAAGTTAGCGCGCGTGCGTCCTTGTCGCTTTTAGGCTTACCTCGGGTGGCGCGCCGTAGAGAGATCCCAGCGCGCTTTACTGATATCGGGCCGTGCAGAAATCAGACCAACCGATCTCATATCCGCATTCATATCATATATAGAAGGGCGAAGCAGAAGGGCGAAGCGGGGAATGAGACATGGATGACCTGACTGCGATGAAGAAGGTGCTCGCGGGTGATGAAGATCATGAAGGCGTGGCTCTATGGGATTGCGTCTAACCTGTGCGTGGATGCGCTCAGAAAGCGAGGGGTGTTTACTGTGAATTTAAAGAGAAGGTTTGCGATCGTCGCTGTCATGGCAGCCTTGGTTGTGCTGTGGACAGTGCTGGGAGGGGGGCTATCCCCAGCCGCCTTTGCCCAAATCAGGAAAAGCGGCACTTCCGTTGTCTTCGGAGGCCCAATTTACGTTCCCGCAGGCGAGACAGTTGAAGGTGATGTCGTATCCTTTGGCGGCAGGGTTACGGTGGACGGTCATGTGGACGGAAACGCCGTGTCGATCGGGGGTCCTGTCGAGATAAACGGCACTGTCGAAGGGGATGTAGTATCCGTCGGGTCCCAGGTTTCGCTGGGAGAGAACGCCAGAGTGCGCGGGGACGTTACCAGCGTAGGAGGGACGGTCGATAGAGCTGAGGGCGCTGTCATCGAAGGCAGCGTTACAAGCGGAGGTTTCCCGTTCAAGTTCAACTTCCACGGCATAATGTGGCCCGGGACCCGCTGGATGCCCTGGCATATGTCCTGGGGGCGGGGATTCTTTGGGGCTATGTGGATCGCGCGGCTTGTCGGCGCACTGGTTTTATCCCTGGTCATTGTTGCGGTCTGGCCCAAGCACATAGCATCTGTGGCTGAGGCGATCGAGGTGAGGTTGGGGCGTGTGGCGCTCACCGGCCTGATTGCATGGCTTCTCTTTGTGCCTGCCATGATCCTCCTGGCGGTTACGCTGATCGGCATCCCGCTTATCCCTTTGTGGGGCTTGTTCTATGTGGCAGCAGGGGTTATGGGCCACGCCGCCATTGCGGTCCTGGCCGGCGACAAGGTTGCAAAGCTCGCTAATACCAGCATGACAACCTTCCTAAAGGTGATCGTCGGGGCACTCGTCATCGCGCTCCTCGGGTGGGTTCCCGGAATGGGAGTCGTTGTCGCCATCGCTGTAGCCGTGATCGGCCTCGGGGCAGTACTTGATACCAGGTTTGGAACCAACAAGCCCTGGTTCCCACCTCGCCAGCCCGTGCCTCCTAATAGCTAATCCTAATAACTATAACCAACCTAAAACAACTAATCAAGGAAAACGAATAGTAAAGGCATCAATCACGACACTCGAGGACATTCCAGGGTCTCGATGAGATGATGTCGCACCCTGTCCCTCTATTTAGGGAAAAATCGAAAAGGCGGCGAAGGAAATTTCTTAATTATAGAGAATTAGTTATTAGTTATAGTACTTCCCGCGGAACCTTATAGAGACATATTTTTAGAGATAAACTTGTCCCATATTTTCCATTTTCGCCTTTTTGGGGGGGTGCAGGGTATGTGGGATGATGGTAAGATCAGGGTTCTTGCGGTCGAGAATAATAGGGACCTCTGCGAGATCCTTGAGGTGCTTATAAAAAATGAGGAGGATATGGAATGGGCTGGAGCAGCCTACGACGGGTTGCAGGCCCTGGAGAAGATCAAACAGGCTACGCCCGATGTTGTGCTTCTGGATATTATAATGCCCAACCTTGACGGTATGGGGGTCCTGCAGCGGCTTGACGAGATGGAGCTCTCCAAGAGGCCCAGGATCATCATCCTGACGGCGTTTGAGGAAGAGGAGCTAATTAAGAAGAGCGTCAAATTGGGCGCTGACTACTATGTCCTCAAGCCGTTTGACCGGGACAGCCTTATACAGCGGATAAGGCAGCTTGCCAGGGGGGACCAGGAAACGACACCCCTGCGTAAGACCAAACCGGCAAAACGCGCAGCTGAAGATAGGTTAGATGGGGATGTCTCCAGGATTCTCTACAAGATGGGGGTACCGACTTATTTTAAAGGATATATTTATTTAAAGGATGCCATCATAATGGTAACGAAGGAGATCGGGCTTTTGGGGTCTGTGACCAAGATCTTGTACCCCCGGATAGCCGAGAAATATGGGACTACGCCCTTGATAGTCGAGGCGGCCATAAGGTATACCATCCAAAAGACTTGGAAGCAGGGCAATCCGGAATATATAAACAGGATATTTGGCTATGCGGTTAATCTGAGGGAGGGGAAGCCCCCGACTAACTCCTTTTTTATAGCGAGAATTGCGGAAGAGCTCAGACTCGGGATGGTTGAGGAAGCCTGAGGAAGCCTGGTAAGGGTATTGACACAAGGGGAACGGGTGTTATAATAGAACAGGATTGCTGGAACCGGGACGCAAAAGACCTTCGTCGGGGCAGGCGTGTGAGCCGCCGGCGAGGTCTTTGCTAATGTCACGGGGCATTTCATCTAGTGTCGCAGGGTATTTCGTCTAGTGTTGCGGGGCATTTCGTCTAGCGAGAGTCGGGGCAGGGGTGGGAATATGGCCGGCATAGCGGATGTTATCTCTCACTTATATCAGAAGCTACCGAGGTTTCAACGGTTAACCCCATCACAGGTCTTGGTCATCGGCTTTGCGGGCTTAATTTTTTTAGGCGCTATTTTGCTGAGCCTCCCTATCGCCTCCAGGGACGGCCAGCCGTTGCGCTTCATTAATGCCCTCTTCACTGCAACTTCAGCTGTCTGCGTTACCGGCCTTGTTGTTGTCGATACACATGATCAGTTTTCCCTCTTTGGGCAGCTGGTGATAATACTCTTGATCCAAGCGGGCGGCCTCGGAATAATGGTGGTCTCGACATTGATTGCCCTCGTGCTTGGACGCCGGATAGGCCTGAGAGGCCGGATTCTGATCCAGGAGGCCATGAACCAGTTTACGCTCGAGGGAATGATAAGGCTGATCAAACAGGTCATCGCTGTGACGGCCATCGTTGAAGGGACAGGCGCGCTCCTTCTAGCGTTTCGATTCATCCCGCAAATGGGATTTGTTAAAGGCCTATATTACGGGGTTTTTCATGCAGTATCAGCCTTTTGCAACGCCGGGTTTGACCTGTTCGGGGGCTTCAGGAGCCTCATCGGCTACAGAGATGATGTCCTGGTCAACCTGGTCATGACCAGCCTTATAATAACAGGTGGCATAGGTTTCGCCGTTATCACCGATGTCTGGCAGTACTTCAAAACAAAACATCTCGCGCTTAACAGCAAGATAGTGCTGGCGGTAACGGCGGCGCTGATCCTGATCGGCACAGCTACGATTCTCTTGCTAGAGTGGGACAACCCGCGCACTATGGGAGATCTGCCTCTCGGCAGCAAGATTTTGAGTTCATATTTTCAGGCTGTAACGCCGAGGACGGCGGGGTTTAATACCTTGCCCATCGGCGACATGCGCAGCGCGACGCTTTTCTTCATTATCATCTTAATGTTCATCGGTGCCTCACCGGGGTCCACGGGCGGCGGCATTAAGACCACCACCTTCGGGGTTCTCGTGATCGCGGTCTGGAGCGTTGTGCGGGGCCGGGAAGACTCTGAGGCCTTTGGCCGCAGGATTCCCCACAGAGCAGTCTACCGGGCCCTTGCCGTTGCCATGATTTCGCTAACGCTTGTCGTAGTGGTTACTATGCTTCTTTCCATTACCGAGAGGGTGACGTTTATTAGGGTTCTATTCGAGGCTACGTCAGCCTTCGGTACAGTTGGGCTTTCTACCGGGATTACGCCGGGCCTCACGGCAATCGGGAAGATCGCTATAATTCTCACCATGTTTGCGGGCCGAGTTGGTCCTCTTACGATAGCTACGGCTATAGCCCAGAGGCTTTGTATAAACGGGGTTAAATTCCCCGAGGAAAGGGTAATGGTGGGGTAAACCACCAGAAAAGGCTTTATGTGGGTGACCGGGCAGGCAGGGTAGGGATCACAATTGAGTGGATAGATATGCGCCAATTTGGGTTTTCTTCATATCATAATAGAGTGAAGGGATAGAGGCTCCTGGAGCTCTATCTTTACAAACTGATTGGGAGGGTCTAATTAGGATGTTGCCGACGCCTAAAAAGTTCACACTGGTCTGCGGTAGCGCAGAGGGTAAAACCCCATTGACCGCCTTCGACAAGGCGCTTCTCGCTGCGGGGATAGGGAATCTTAACCTTTTGAAGGTGAGCAGTATCCTGCCGCCGGGCGCCGAGTATGTTGAGAAACTCGATATAGCGCCGGGGTCCCTCACGCCCACGGCGTATGGCTCGATTATAAGTGAAGTTGAGGGTGAATTGATTGCGGCCGCGATCGGTGTGGGTATTTACGATGGCAGCTTCGGAGTTATAATGGAATATGAGGGTAAGTGCTCTAAAGAGGAAGCCGAGGAACGGATAAGCCAGATGATTCGCGAGGCGTTTGAGGTCCGGAATATACCTTTGAGCAAGATGATGATTAAGGGCGTCGAGCACAGGGTTGAGAAGATCGGTTGTGCTTTTGCCGGGGCTGCTCTCTGGTACTAAGGGGGTTTTGAGCGATCTGATGGAGTTGTGGTTTACGGAAAATCAGACGAACGATCTCAAGCTTTCGTGCAGGATAACCAGGACTTTGCACAGGGAGAAGACGGAATTTCAGGACCTGGCTGTCGTCGACACCGTGGAATACGGGCGGATGCTGGTGCTGGACGGGGCCATTCAGACTACAGTGAAGGATGAATTCGTTTATCATGAGATGATCGCGCATGTCCCGATGCTGGCTCACCCCGCCCCCGAGAAGGTGCTGGTGATAGGTGGCGGCGATGGCGGCACCGTGCGGGAGATCCTGAAACACCCGGGCGTACGCGAGGTTACACTCGTGGAAATAGACCGGCGCGTAATCGAGGTCTCGAGGGACCTGCTGCCGGAGACAAGCTGCGGGCTTGGTGATCCCAGGGTGAATATCCGTATAGAGGATGGGATTAAGTATGTGAAGGAGACGAGGCGGGCCTACGATGTGATCATCGTTGATTCGTCAGACCCAATCGGGCCCGCCGTCGGGCTCTTCTCGTACGACTTTTACAAGGCCGTGTTCGAAGCTCTCGCAGACGACGGTATGTTTGTCGCGCAGACGGAGTCGCCCTTTTTGAACCAGAACCTGATACGGCAGGTCTACGCCGATATCTCTAAGGCGTTCCCCGTTGCCAAGCTCTACCTCGCCCCGGTGCCGACCTACCCGGGCGGGCTGTGGAGCTTTACGGCGGGGTCCAAGGTATATGATCCAGCCGAGCCCCGCGACGTGGGCGAGAAGAGGCCTGAGGACCTTGAAACCAGGTATTACACCCGCGAGGTGCACAGGGCCGCCTTTGTGCTGCCGCCCTTCGTGGCCGAGCTCTTGCGCCCGTAGGGGGGACAAGCCAGGTGTTCGAAGACCTTTCATTCGAACGGGGCGACAGGTTCATCGGCGCGATCGACTCCTATGAAGCTGCGCAGATTGTCATCCTGGGCGCGCCCATGGATTATACGTCGAGCTTCCGGCCCGGATCGAGGTTTGGGCCTGAGCGGATAAGATCCGTTTCCAGGAGTCTTGAGGAATATAGCCCCAATATGGGGAAGGAACTTGCGGAATTTCCCTTCTTTGATGCGGGAGATCTCGCGTTGCCCTTTGGCAACGTAGCCCGAAGCCTTGAACTGATTCGCGAGGCTGCGGGTTGTATCGTCTCCGATGGGAAAATCCCGATTACCCTGGGTGGCGAACACCTCGTGACCCTCCCGGCGGTTGAAGCTGTAAGGGCCGCCTATCCGGATGTCGCGGTCCTGCATTTTGATGCCCACACTGACCTGAGAGGCGAATACACCGGCGAGCGGCTATCGCACGCCACCGTCATGCGGCTTGTGGCCGGGGTGCTTGGGTACGGCACATCGAGTCCGGGAGCGGGTCCAGGTGCACCGCGTACACCGCAACGGAGCTCCTTGTTTCAATTCGGCATCCGGTCAGGCACAAGGGAGGAGTTTGATCTCGGCCGGGAGATGGGCACCTTGATCCCGGGGGAGCTGCCGGGTGTGCTGGTGGGCAGGCTCTCGCATTTGAAAGATAGGCCGGTCTATGTAACCATTGACATCGATATTGTCGATCCCGCCTTTGCGCCGGGGACGGGTGCGCCGGAACCTTGCGGTATAAGCCCCCGGGAGCTCTTTGAGTCCTTGTGGGCGCTTGCAGGTGTCCATATTGTCGGCCTTGACCTGGTAGAGGTGCTTCCAGCATACGACTATGGCGAGATAACGTCACTTTTGGCGGCGAAGCTTGTGCGGGAGGCTGTTATCGTAGCCGGCCTGGGGTTGCGGCGCGGTGTTTGATTGTCTTAAAATAATTTTGGGCCTTTTGGGATCAATTAGATACCTGTGGGATGAAAACTGGCCAGGGGTGGTTTGTGGCCAGCAAAAGAGCCTTGTTATGATCGTAACAAATTTCACGAATACTGGGGGAGATTTGAAGGAGAACAAGGACAGTCGTCGAATTATTGCTGGCGAAGCAAATTGGTAAGCGTTCATGGCTGGAGCGGTTTGGAGTATGGCTCTCGGCTCTAGGAGGTGAAACGGCGTGGCAATCGAGGCCCTGAAGGAGATAAGAGAGACTGAACTCGAGGCGGAGCGGGCGATCAAGTCGGCTCGCGATGAGGCGCGCAGGATCGTGGCTGAGGCCCGCGAAAAGGCCCGCGAGATTGTCGCGGCGGCGATCGAGGCTGCCCGCAGCGAGGCGGATAGACTGATCGCAGGGGCGGAGGCTGAGGGACAGGCTGAGGCCATATCTATTCGCAAGAGCAACGAGGAGCTTTGCGAGTCGATTATCAAGGTGGCGAGGGATCGCAAGGCCCGGGCTGTAAATTTGGTAGTGGAGAAGGTCGTGAAGGCTTATGGCCATAGCTGAGATGCGGAAAGTTACCATAATCGGGCATCTCGCCGATCGCGCAGCGATCACCGGGGAGCTGCAGAGAGCTGGCGTCATGGAGCTTGAGCCCATTGAGGAGGAGAGCGAGTCTGGCCCGGACCTTGACGCTGAAGTCAACCCGGAAATCGGAGCTGTGGAGCAGAAGATCGCCGAGCTCAAGTTCTGTATCGATTTCCTTGATAAGCTCGAGAGGGCGAGGAAGAGCCTCATCCAGCAGTTCGCCGGTTCAAAGATACCTGTCGATCTTGAGGAGTTCAGCAACATGACGAGGGACGGGGGCTGGCTGCAGCCGGTCCACAGCCAGTGCCGGGATTACGACAGCAGGCTGTCGGCCCTGCGTAACGAGGAGAACCAGCTTCAAAACCTCCTGAAACAGCTTGCGGGATGGGCATGGCTCGATCTCCCTCTGGATGAGCTCGAGGGCACGCGTCACGCAGGTATAGTCCTGGGGAGCGTAGCCTCGAAGGTCTACGATGACCTTGTCAGCGAGGCGCGATCCGCATGCGACGGCCTTTACGTCGAGGCCAGGCAGTCGAGCGACCGGCGTGATGTCTACTTCGTGATTATCTATGCTCGTCAGGACGAGCAGGCCCTTTTCGAGGTGCTTAAGAAGTACGAATATACGAGGCACCAGTTTCAGGGCCTGGCGGGCACGCCGCGCGAATGTATGGAGGCTACGAGACTGCGCCTGGACGCCATATCTGCAGAGAGGGAGGGCATCCTTGGTGAGGCGCGGAAGCTCTTAAGCTACAGGACTCAAATCTATGCTATGTATGATTCGCTCTCCCTCAAGAGGGACAGGTTGATGGCGTTGAGACAAACGGTCGTGACCAGGCGAGCCTTTGCGCTCCGGGGGTGGGCGGTCAGTGATAATATCCCCGCGCTTCGCGACTCGCTGGTTAAGAAATTCGATTCCATCGTCATCCAGGATGAACCCCCGGCGGAGGGAGAGGCCGCCCCGGTCGCGTTGAGGAACACATCGGTTGTGACCCCGTTCGAGGCTGTGACCGAGATCTACAGCATGCCTCACCAGGATGGTATCGACCCCACTCCGTGGCTTGCGCCGTTCTTTTTTGTGTTTTTTGGAATGTGCCTCGGCGATGTGGGATATGGTATCCTCTTGACTCTGCTTTGCGTTATATTGCTCAAGAAGATCAGGATGGCCGGCCTCGGCAAGAAGCTCTTCGTGCTCCTGGCGATCAGCGGGATCTCGTCTGCGCTGATGGGGGCGGTGACGGGCAGCTGGTTTGGCAACCTGGTCAAGGTTGAACCCTTGTGGTTTAACCCTCTCGACAACCCTCTCCTCATGCTGGGGGTTTCGTTTGCCCTTGGCCTTGTGCAGATCCTCGTTGGGCTCGGCATAAAGTTCGGGATGAACGTGAGGAGGGGACGCATTGCAGACGCCGTATTTGACCAGGGATTTTGGTTCCTGCTGATCCTGGGCCTGACGCTCGTCATGGTGGGCATGCAGGTCAAAGCGGGCGGTATATCGACTATCGCCACGTGGCTCGCGGCGATCGGCGCCCTGGGCCTCATTGCGACGCAGGGCCGGGCCAACAAGGGCGTCATAAAGCGGCTAGCTTCCGGCGTCTTGAGCCTTTACGGGATCACAGGTTATCTCAGCGACGTGCTTTCGTATTCTCGTCTGCTTGCCCTCGGACTCGCGTCGAGCGTGATCGCCACAGTCATAGATGACCTGGCCCTCCGCTTGACCGGTATCCCCGTGCTGGGCTGGATAGCCATGGCCATCCTTCTTATAGTGGGCCATACCTTTAACCTGCTGATCAATGTGGTGGGCTCTTACGTCCACTCAAGCAGGCTCCAGTATGTTGAGTTCTTTAGCAAGTTCTTCGAGGGCGGCGGCAGGAGGTTTGCTCCCTTCAGGGTGAGGACCAAGTATATAGATTTAGTCTAGGGAGGCATCGTGTCCCTAAGTTAATGCACATAAATCTTTGCCCCTTTCGATACTGGCACAAGGCGCCTCGCATCTTTTCACCGGGCGCCTGGCGGACGCGGCCATGGGGCAGGCCGCTCCCGTGCACCAACTTGGTTGGTTGGATCCTGATACATTTTTATATTGTGGGCGTATGCGTGTTATAGCAATGGCAAAGGGAGAAAGCAGGAGAAGAGAATAAGACGAGGGAGGCAACATCAAATGGAGCTCACAGTCGGAACGATCTTGGGATTCTTGGGTATAGCGCTTGCGGTCGCCCTTCCGGGGGTCGGGTCAGCCATTGGCGTCGGGCTCGTTGGGACGGCGGGTTCGGGCGTCGTGACGGAGGACCCTGACAAGTTTGGCCAGATACTGCTGCTGCAGGTCATCCCCGGTACTCAGGGGATATACGGGCTCCTCTCGGGGCTCCTTCTCATGGGCAAGCTGAATGTCTTTAGCTTCGGTAAGCCTGTGTTGCTCACCATCCCTGAGGGCGCCCTCGTGGTGATGGCCGCCCTTCCTATAGCTATAGTTGGGTGGTTCTCCGCGATACACCAGGGCAAGGTTGCGGCCGCGGGCGTCGGTGTGGCGGCCAAAAGGCCTGAGGAGCTCGGGAAGGCCGTCACCTTCGCGGCAATGGTCGAGACGTACGCAGTTCTCGCATTCCTGGCGACCTTGCTCCTGATCTTCGGAATCCCCATCAAGGGAGTGGCGTAATCAATGATGGAAAGCATAGAAGGCGAAAGCGCTGCGGTTGGTGGACGCGAAGGGCTTTCGCGGTTGAAAGATAGAATCCTCGACGAGGCTAGAGCGGCCGCCGAGGAGGTAAGGAGCGCGGCCCGGAAGGAGGCCGAGGCTATACTCCGGGAGGCGGAGGCGCTGGCCGAGAGACGCAGGGAGGAAATACTGAGCCGTGCCCGCGAGGAGGCGGCGGAGCGAAAGCAGCGGATAATCACCCTTGCAGAGCTCGAGGCGCGCAAGGCGATCCTCAGCGCAAAGGAGGAGCTCATCGAGGAGGTATTCCGGGAGGGGCTCCAGGCGCTGCTGGACCTCGATGAGGGAAGCTATCGTGCCATGTTGAAGGGCATGATCCTTGATGCCGCCCCCTCAGGCGAGAGTGAGATCGAGGTGATCCTATCCGATCGGGACCGCGAGAGGCTCGGGCAAGCGTTCCTCGATGAGGTGAGCGAGGAACTCCGGGCGACTCGCCGCTCGGGCCGGTTGGCCATGTCCGCTGAGACGAGAGGGCTGGCCGGCGGGTTTATCTTAAAGACGCGGGCGATGGAGATTAATAGCTCGCTGGAGGCTATAGTGGCGGGCGAGCGCGAAGAGCTTCTGGCCAGGGTGGCGGGGATACTCTTCGGCCACTAACAAAACATCCATAAGAGAAAGTGGTTGACACCATGTAGAAGGAGCTACACCATAGAGGGAGCTGCACCCGTAAATAGAAGGGTGGATGTCAATGGTTGAATTCGAATCGAAATACGCTTATTCCGTTGCCAGGACTCGCGTCCTCGAGACGAGGCTCCTGGATTGGGGTAGGCTCGAAAGGATGCTGGATGCAGCGGACGTAGAGGAAGCGCTCAAGGTGCTGCAGGAGTCAGATTATTCCGTTGGCTTTGATTACGAGGCTATGCTTTCAAATGAACTCAAGAGGGTTTATGCCCTGCTCTCGGAGATGGCGCCCGACCCGAGGCTCGTCCGGATGTTCCTGGTAAGATACGACTTCCATAATCTTAAGGTCCTGCTGAAGGCGCGCCTGCTGTGGGAAGGCGCCGGGAGAGGTGGGGTGGATGCTGGCCAGGCGCCGCGGTCTGATCGCGTGCCGAAGCGGGCGTTGTTTGATATCGGCTCGGTCAAGCTGGAGACACTGGCGCGGGCCGTGAATGAGGGTGAGGTCCGAGACCTCCCCGAGCCGCACCGGGCGGCCCTGCAGCGCGCCTTAGCCGCATATGAAGAGACTCGTGATCCTGTTACGATAGATAATGTGCTGGACAGGGAGGCATATTCTTTCATGTGCGCCGAGGCGGCAGGGCAGGGGATCGACTTCCTTGTGGATTACCTGGCCAGGCAGGCCGACCTCATTAACATCGCGACCTTTATCCGGTCAAAGCAGATGGGCAAGGATAGGTCTTCCTTTACGGAGGCTTTCTTGCCGTGCGGCAGGCTAGAGTTGAGTAAATTCCTGGATGTGTACGACCGGCCCCCGGAGGCCATAGCGGATGAGTTTGCCGGGAGCGACTACGCACCCATTATCGAGGATGGCCTCAAGCACCTTGCGGCGGATGGAAGCCTTTCGTATTTTGAAAAGGCCCGTGACATCTACCTGCTCAATTATCTAAAGAAGGCAAAATATGTTGCGTTTGGCCCGGAACCTTTGATCGGCTATCTCCTGGCCAAGGAGAATGAGATCCGGATGCTCAGGATCATCCTGGTCGGCAAGGCCAACGGCCTTACCAGGGAGACCATCAAGGAAAGGTTACGTGATGTCTATGTATAAGATCGGTGTTATAGGTGACAGGGACTCGGTGCTGGGGTTTCGAGCCCTCGGCGTCTCGGTCTTCCCTGTCGCCGATGCCGAGAGCGCAAAGAGAACCCTCCGCGATATAGTGAAGGAGGGGTTCGCCTGTATTTTCCTGACCGAGGCTCTTGCGGCAAATATGGGAGAGGAGTTGGAGCGGTTCAGCCGGGAGCCGCTTCCCGCCATCCTTCTTATTCCAAACAACGCGGGGAGCCTTGGCATAGCCATGCGTAAGATGAAGGCTGCCGTGGAGAGGGCGGTCGGGGCCGACATCCTATTTCAAGAAGAGGTAGGTAAGCAGCTATGAATGGAGGAAGGATCATCAAGGTTTCAGGCCCCCTCGTAGTCGCCGAGGGGATGCATGATGCCAAGATGTACGATGTAGTCCGGGTGGGCGAGAAGAGGCTCGTCGGGGAGATAATTGAGATTCGCGGAGATAAGGCTTCGATACAGGTCTACGAGGAGACGGCCGGGCTCGGCCCGGGGGACCCGGTATACACGACGGGCGAGCCCCTCAGCGTTGAGCTGGGACCGGGCCTCATCGAGGCCATTTACGACGGTATTCAGAGGCCGCTCGATGTTATTCGCGCGACCGCAGGTGACCGCATCGAGCGCGGCGTGGAGGCGCCGGGCCTGGATCGCACGAGGAAGTGGCGATTTGAGCCCAGGGCCAGGGTTGGTGATCACGTCGGTCCCGGCGATGTCCTGGGGGTGGTCAGTGAGACCCCTGTGGTGGAGCACCGTATAATGGTGCCCTACGGCGTCGAGGGACGGGTCGAGCAGATCGAGCCCTGCGAGGCAACTGTGACGGAGACGATAGCCAGGATCAGCACTGCCGGCGGGGTCCGCGAGATCTCGATGATGAGCCGGTGGCCCGTTCGCAGGGGCAGGCCTTACAGGGAGAAGTTGCCGCCGGTTGAGCCCCTCATCACGGGCCAGCGCATCATAGATACCCTCTTTCCTGTGGCCAAGGGCGGCACGGCGTGCGTGCCCGGGCCTTTTGGGAGCGGGAAGACCATCATCCAGCACCAGCTCGCCCGCTGGGCTGATGCTGATATCATAGTCTACATCGGGTGCGGCGAGCGCGGCAACGAGATGACCGAGGTGCTCATGGATTTCCCGGAGTTGACGGACCCTCGCACCGGCGAGCCGCTCATGAAGCGGACCGTGTTGATTGCGAACACCTCGGATATGCCGGTCGCGGCGCGTGAAGCGTCGGTCTATACGGGCATCACGATTGCAGAGTACTTCCGGGACATGGGTTACAGCGTTGCCCTGATGGCGGATTCCACCTCGCGCTGGGCCGAGGCTCTGAGAGAGATATCGGGACGGCTCGAGGAGATGCCCGGCGAGGAAGGGTATCCAGCTTACCTGGGGTCCCGGGTCGCTGAATTCTACGAGAGAGCTGGCCGCGTCGTCTGCCTGGGGAAGGACGGCCGGGAGGGCAGGCTGACCGTTGTAGGGGCGGTTTCGCCGCCGGGTGGCGACCTTTCGGAGCCCGTGACGCAGGCCACGTTGAGGATCGTCAAGGTCTTCTGGGGGCTCGATGACGCGCTGGCGGCGAGAAGGCATTTCCCCGCCATCAACTGGCTGAGGAGCTATTCCCTCTACCTCGACAGGCTCGAGGAGTATATAAAGCGTGAGATAGCAGGCGATTGGGGAGAACTGCGAAGAGAGGCCATGAAGATCCTGCAGGAGGAGTCCGAGCTGGAGGAGATCGTGAGGCTGGTTGGCGTGGATGCCCTCTCGGTGCAGGACCGCCTGACGCTGGAGACGGCGAAGTCCCTGCGAGAGGATTTCCTGCACCAGAACGCCTATCACGAGGTTGATACGTATACATCCCTTGCGAAGCAGTACAGGATGCTCAAGGCGATTCTCCATTTTCACCATGCAGCCCGAGCCGCCCTGGAGGGTGGCGCCGCGCTAAATGCCATCCTGGAGCTGCCCGTGAGGGAGTCCATCGCAAGGATGAAGTATATCCCGGAGACGGAGATGCAGAGGTTTGATAATATCGAGAGGGATATAAAGGAGCAGGTCGGTGCTCTGGGTGCGACGGAGACGGGAGGCGAGGAAGTTGCTTAAGGAATACCTGACAATCCGGGAGGTTGCCGGCCCCCTGATGCTTGTCGAGCAGGTGGAGGACGTAAAGTACGGCGAGCTGGTCGAGATCGAGCTTGCGAGCGGGGAGGTCCGCCGGGGGCGTGTCCTGGAGGCATCGGGGACAAATGCCCTTATCCAGTTGTTTGAAGGCTCAACGGGCCTCAATATCTCGTCCGCCAGGGTTAGATTTCTCGGCCATGGCATCGAGCTTGCCGTATCCATGGATATCCTCGGTCGCGTCTTTGACGGCCTCGGCCGCCCCCGGGATAACGGGCCGCGGATCATTCCCGAAAAGAAGCTGGATATCAACGGGAACCCGATAAACCCCTATGCCAGGGACTACCCGTCGGAGTTTATCCAGACGGGGATCTCCGCCATAGATGGCCTGAATACCCTCGTGAGAGGCCAGAAGCTTCCCATATTCTCGGCGTCGGGCCTGCCCCATGCCGAGCTCGCCGCCCAGATCGCGAGGCAGGCCAGGGTTCTGGCCACGGAGGAGAAGTTTGCGGTGGTCTTTGGTGCCATGGGGATCACCTTTGAGGAGGCCGACTACTTTATTTCGGACTTCCGGCGAACCGGCGCCATAGAGCGCGCGGTGCTCTTCGTAAACCTTGCCAATGACCCTGCCATTGAGCGGATCGCGACGCCCAGGATGGCCCTGACGGCCGCCGAGTACCTGGCGTATGAGCAGGATATGCACGTGCTGGTCATCCTCACCGACATGACAAATTACTGCGAGGCCCTTCGCGAGGTCTCCGCTGCGCGTAAGGAGGTGCCGGGCCGGCGAGGCTACCCGGGCTATCTCTACACCGACCTTGCCACCATCTACGAGCGGGCTGGCCGTATAAGGGGCAGGAAGGGCTCGATAACCCAGATACCGATCCTGACCATGCCCGAGGATGATAAGACGCATCCCATAGTCGACCTCACGGGGTATATCACTGAGGGCCAGATCTTCCTCTCGCGTGACCTGCACCGCAAGGGTATCTACCCGCCGATTGATGTGTTGCCCTCGCTCTCGCGCCTGAAAGATAAGGGTATAGGTAAGGGCAAGACGCGCGAGGATCATTCGGATACCATGAACCAGCTTTACGCTGCCTATGCTCGGGGCAAAGAGGCAAAGGAACTGGCTGTGATCCTCGGCGAGGCGGCATTGTCCGATATCGACAGGCAGTTTGCGAAGTTTGCCGACGCGTTTGAGGCGCGCTATGTCACCCAGGGCAGGGATGAGAACCGCACCATCGAGGAGACGTTGAATATCGGGTGGGAACTCCTCGCAATGTTGCCCAGGAGGGAACTCAAGCGCGTGCGCGATGAGTACCTTGAGAAGTACCTGCCCAGGGCTGCTGCCGGGTCCTAGTCTAGGAAGCACAAGCCGGAGGGGTGAGGTAGATGGAGGTAAGGGTGAGTCCAACCCGGATGCAGCTCCTGCGCACGCGCAAGAGGCTCGCGGTGGCCGTACGGGGTCACAAGCTTCTCAAAGACAAGCGCGACGAGCTCATGAAGAAGTTTCTCGCGCTCGTGAGGCGTAATAAGGAGTTGCGGGAAGAGGTGGAGGAGAAGCTCGGGAAGGCCTTCAAGAGCTTCCTCATGGCCCGGGCCGTGATGCCCCCCGAGGTTATCGAGGAGGCCATCATGTATCCCAAACGGGTGCTGGAGTTTGACGCAACCAGCGTAAACATCCTGAGCGTGAAGGTCCCGAAGTTTTCGTGGGCAGAGAAGGGCGAGGCGCAGGAGAGCGAGATCTACCCGTACGGCCCGGCGGCTACCGCAAGCGAGCTTGATTTCGCCATAGGCTCGCTGGCTGAGGTCTTGCCCAAGATGATCGAGCTCGCCGAGGTAGAGAAGTCCGTGGAGCTGCTCTCGGCCGAGATCGAGAAGACGCGAAGGCGTGTGAACGCCCTGGAGTACGTCCTGATCCCGCAGCTTGAGGAGACGGCCCGCTATATCACCATGAAGCTCGATGAGATGGAGCGCGGGAACCTTACAAGGCTTATGAAGGTTAAGGAGATTGTGAGGGAGCGAGGGGCCTGACTGTGAGGCGTTGTGAGTAGTTCGAAAAACCAGGGTGGGAACTATCATTTTTTTTAGTTACAGTATATAATGTAAAAATGGAGCGGTTTTAAAAATAGGACGGTTTATGGTGCAATTTGAAAGACCTGGGAAACCTGGAGGGGCATGGCGGTAATATGCGGTGCCATGGCATGGGCGTGGCACCTGGAGGTGGGCGGAGATGAGCGGAAAGCTGACTTTTATACGGAGGAAGCCCGCCATCGGATTGGCGCTCGGGGCGGGTGGGCTCAGGGGAGCCGCTCATATTGGCGTGCTCCAGGTCCTACTCGAGGAGGGCATCCAGCCCGACATGATCTCCGGCACGAGCGCTGGAAGCATAGTAGCCGGCCTTTATGCTTCGGGGCTTGACCCCGATGAACTAGAAAAGCTGGTACGTGGAATTCGCCCGGAGGAGCTCTTTACAATACGGATAAGTCCCAGGCTCCTGGGGAAGATGATTCTTAAAATCATCTGTGACTGGCTGCACCTGGAATGCCCCAAATTGAAGGGCGTGCCAGCTGGCATCATAGATGGGAGGGAGCTCGAGGCGCTAATAAGGAAGGCCTCGGGTGGTAAAGGCTTCGGGGATCTCCGCATACCCTGCGCCATAATCGCGACGGATATCAATTCCGGCGAGACTATAATTTTTACGGGGCCCCGGTGGATCCCCGACCGGGAGGTGCGGCCCGGCACGGTATTTATTACCGACCAGCCTGTTTCGGTTGCAGCACGCGCCAGTAGCGGTATCCCGGGCATCTTCACCCCTCTCGAGGTAAAGGGACGCTCCCTTGTGGACGGGGGCGTGAAGGACTATGTCCCGGCCGGCATCCTGAAAAGCATGGGCGCGGACGCGGTTATCGCCGTGGACCTAGGGTATGCTGGCAAGAGGCGGGAACCCGTGGACAATATCCTCGAGATAGTGATGCAGGCCAGCGATATAATGGGGCGCGAGCTCACTAATGTTAAGCTCTCGGGCTCGGCCGATGTGATAATAAAGCCAAGGATTTACGATGTAGGGCTTTTGGATTTCGACCGGATACCCGAGTGTATAGAGCGCGGCAGGGAGGCGGCAAGGGCGAGCCTGCCCGAGATACGCCGCATACTCGATAGCCTCGGCAGGGAGTATAGAGATTCTCGAGCTCGGGAATAGATACTCAGGGGTGATATGCATGGCGCATACTGAGGTCCTCGATAACGGTCTTGCCGTCGTTACCGAGGAGATGCCTCACATGAAATCGGTATCCATCAGCATCTGGATCGGGGCGGGTTCACGATACGAAGATAGCAGTATTAATGGGATATCCCATTTCGTGGAGCACATGTTATTTAAGGGTACCAGGAAGCGGGACAATAACCAGAAGCTGTCCGTCGCGATAGAGGGTGTGGGCGGCACCATAAACGGCTTTACCAACAAGGAAGCTACATGTTATCTCGTGAAGGTCCCAGGCGAGCATTTTGGAATAGGCCTCGATGTGCTGTGCGATATGGTCCTCAACTCCCTCTTCCTGCCGGAGGCCATAGAGAAGGAAAGGACTGTCGTGGTTGAGGAGATCAGGATGGTCCATGACAAGTCCGATGCCTGGGTACATATCCTACTCGACGAGCTCATGTGGCCAGGGGAGCCGCTTGGCCGGAGCATCGCAGGGACCGAGGAAGTTATTCGCTCCCTATCCCGGGATGATATCTTGAAATACGTCCGCGGCCTTTATGTCCCCAAGAATATCGTCGTGAGCATCGCGGGGAATTTCAAGACGGCGGATGCGATCGATGCCGTGTCCCGGTACTTTGCGGATGGGAAGGGCGAGCCGGGTCGCAAGTGGGCGGAGCCCGAGGGGGGAAAGGGCGGCTCCAAGGTCTTGGTCGAGAAACGCGATATCAAACAGGCCAATTTTGCGATCGGGTTGGGCGCTTACGGGCGGACCCACCCTGACCGGTACGTCCTCGAGGTCCTCAACGCCGCCCTCGGGTGGGGGATGAGTTCCAGGCTATTCCAGGAGGTTCGCGTGAAACGGGGTCTTGCCTATGCCGTGGGGTCGGACTTTGAGACCTACGTGGATACAGGGCTCTTCAAGGTTTACGCGGGCGTGGACCCGGCCAGGGGGCCCGAGGCGACCAGGGTGGTCCTGGACGAACTCTGGAAGATTAGGGACAATGGCCTTTCCGAGGAGGAGCTGCGGTTCGCGAAGGACTTTTTCAAGGGGAGCCTCGCCCTGAGGCTGGAGGATACGCTGAATTTATCGCTTCGTATGGGCGATTCGCAGCTTCTTACAGGCCGCGTGATCCCGGTGGACGAGGTCATGGCCAAGATCGAGGCTGTAACTGTAGACGATATCAAGCGTGTCGCTGCCGATATCCTCCGCCCTGATGGCCTGAGGATGGCGGCTGTCGGGCCTTTCGAAAATGAGGAGGCCATGAAGGCAGCGATAGCGGTCTAAGTGGGAAACCTGGGAAACTGGAGGGGAAATGGTGTCGTATAACATCGCAGAGAAAATCCGGGTTGAACTTGAGGAGATGATAAGAAACTCGATCCGAGGGGCACAGGAGGAGGGCGAACTCCCGCCTTTTGATGTACCCGTTGTTCCAATAGAAGCCTCCCGGGACAGGTCGCACGGTGACTTTGCAACCACGGTTGCGCTTACGCTGGCCAGGAGCGCGCGCATGGCCCCGCGCGCTATCGCCACGATTCTGGCCAAGCGCATCAGCGCCCCCTGTGGCTATGTAGAGAGGGTGGAGGTCGCGGGCCCGGGTTTCATAAACTTCTTTTTGAATCGGGTGTGGCTCGAGGAAACTCTGATTATGATCGAGGACGCCGGCACGGCCTACGGGACCAGCGATTTTGGCGGCGGCGCCAGGATCCAGATTGAGTTTGTGAGCGCAAATCCAACCGGGCCTATGAATGTAGTAAACGCCCGGGCCGGAGCCGTGGGCGATACCCTGGCCAACATCTTCGCGGCCGCCGGCTACCAGGTGTCGCGCGAATATTATATTAACGACGCCGGGAACCAGGTGGACGTGCTCGGCAAGTCCGTCGAGCTTAGATACAGACAGTTGCTAGGGGAGCCAGTGGAGCTCTCCCCTGAATGCTACCAGGGGGACTACATCACTGATCTCGCGCGCCGGGCCCTGGATGAAAGGGGCCGGGATATCGCCAGCATGTCCGACGATGAGCGGCGCAACTTTTTTAAAAGCTACGCGGTCGCTGAGATACTGCGTATGCAGCGGGAATCGCTCCGGAACTTTGGCGTGGAGTTCGATGTATGGTTTTCGGAAAAGACCCTCGAGGATTCGGGGGCGGACAAGCAGGTTATGGAGATCCTGGACTCGAAGGGCCTCCTCTACGAGAAGGACGGGGCGATCTGGTTCAAGTCAACGGCCTTTGGGGACGACAAGGACAGGGTTGTCGTTAAGAGGGACGGGAAATACACATACCTGCTGCGCGACCTCGCATATCACAAGAATAAGCTCGACCGGGGTTTTGACAGGATCATAGATATATGGGGCCCCGACCACCACGGCTACGTCGCACGAACGAAAGCGGGCGTGCAGGCCCTTGGCTATCCTCAAGATGCCCTGGAGGTGCTGCTCCTCCAGCTCGTGACCCTTTACTCCCACGGGGAGCAGGTCAGGATGTCGAAGCGGGCCGGTGAGTTCATCACCATGGACGAGCTGATCCAGGAAGTCGGCAAGGATGCCGCGCGTTACTTTTTTGTGATGAGGAACATCGACAGCCATCTCGACTTCGATATGGAGCTCGCCAAGGAGCAGTCGCAGGAGAATCCGGTGTACTATATCCAGTATGCCCACGCCAGGCTTTCGAGCATCATGCGACAGGCGGCCGAGCTTGGAGTGAAGTACGTCCCTGCGCGGGAGGCCAATCTCGGGCTCCTGGCCGAGGATGCCGAGGTGGAGCTCATAAAGAAGCTTGCGGCGTTCCCGGATGAGATCATCGCGGCTGCCCGGGACCGGGCGCCAAATCGCATAGCCAAGTATGCGCTGGACCTGGCCGGGATGTTCCATTCCTTCTACAATAGTTACAGAGTGCTAAGCGATGACCGGGAGCTGACTGCCGCCAGGCTGGTGCTGGCGAACGCAACCCGGATCGTCCTGCGCAATCTCCTGGGTATCCTGGGGGTTTCGGCCCCGGAGCGCATGTAACCCCCATGGGAAATAGAGATTGGGAGGGGCAGGGGGATGGGGAGAATCGGTGATGAAGTCCGGAAGGCGGGAGCCGTCTTTGTCAAGTCCATAAAGGATTCCTACGGCTACCTCGGCACCGTGCTCATGAACAGCATTATGTGGTTCATCTGGACCATTGTCGTGGTCATGGGCGCTTCGCTGTTTACGAGGTCCATATGGGTGGTGGCGGCGATTGCACTGGTGGGAACTGCGCCTGCTACGGCTGCGGCCTCATACGTCGTGTTCCTGGCCTTGAAGAGGGAAGATATTGGGATCAGGGATTTTATCAAGGGCTTCAGGCGATTTGGTGCCCGTGCGCTTGGCGTCATGGCCGCCGAGCTTCTCCTGGTGGCGGTTCTCGTAGCTGATATCGTATTTTGCTTCACCCACAGGAACCCCATTATAAAGGCCGTGGGCGGTATATGGGTATATGCACTTCTCTTCGTTTTGATGATGATGAACTACCTGGTCCCGTTGGTGGTCCAGCAGGACACCGGCGTCAGGAAGGCCCTGAAGCGCTCAGCCCTGCTTATCCTGGACAACCCTTTCTTCTCGATCCTCATGTCTCTTTTTAACCTCCTGGTGGCCGTCGTGTGCGTGGTTATCGCCCCTGCATTTGCGTTGCTCTTCATGGGGATTTTGAGCTTTCTCCAGGGCAATGGTGCCGTGGAGGTGCTCAAGAAATACGATATTCATACCATCCCGGAGGAGGATCCCTACGTCCCGGAGAATCTCTCCCCCCGGGAACTCTCCGCTGAGGGAAGGAGTGCAGACGATGAGGCTTAGGTGGTTTGGACACGCGTGCTTTATGATAACGAGTTCCTCTTCGGGGGTCAAGATTCTCACCGACCCCTTCGATGAGACGGTGGGGTACGCCGTGCCGTCGGTGAAGGCCGACATAGTCACGGTAAGCCATGATCATTTCGACCACAACAATGTCAAGTGTGTGGAAGGCGATCCCGTTGTTGTAAAGACGCCGGGGAAGCACGAGGTGAAGGGCATCCGCATACATGGTGTTGCCACTTACCATGATGCAGAAGCGGGCAGGAAACGCGGTCGCAACGTGGTGTTCGTGGCCGATGTGGACGGCCTGCAGGTATGCCACCTGGGCGATCTAGGGCATACCCTCGACCCTGTCAAGGTTGGGGAGATAGGACATGTTGATGTGTTGATGGTGCCCGTTGGAGGGAATTTCACCATAGACGCCGAAGCCGCCACGAAGGTGGTCGACGCGCTTAAGCCCGCCGTGGTGATCCCGATGCATTACAAGACTCCTGCCCTGGCTTTCCCCATAGACCCTGTTGACAAGTTCCTTGCAGACAAGGATAATATAGTGCGGACGAATTCTGTGTCGCTCGAGCTTTCGGCGCAGGATATCCCGGAGGAGAGGACGGTGTACGTGCTCTCTTACGAGTGAATTCAGGATACAAGGGGGCAGGCAGTAGCACCGCAGGTTATGGCGAAGTATATTTTTGTTACGGGCGGGGTTGTCTCCGCTCTCGGCAAGGGCGTCACGGCGGCGTCCCTCGGGAGGTTATTAAAAAGCAGAGGATTGAAGGTCACGGCATTAAAGCTCGACCCATATATAAATGTCGACCCGGGCACCATGAGCCCCTACCAGCATGGTGAGGTCTTCGTCACCGACGACGGCGCGGAGACAGACCTAGACCTTGGGCATTACGAGCGCTTCATGGATGTAAACCTGAGCAAGGCCAATAATGTAACCACGGGCATGATATACTGGTCGGTTATTTCCAAGGAAAGGCGAGGCGATTTCCTCGGCGGCACGGTTCAGGTCATCCCCCATATAACAAACGAGATAAAGGCGCGCATACTGAGGGTTGGTAAAGAGTCCAACGCAGACGTGGTTATCGTCGAGGTCGGAGGGACGGTCGGTGACATTGAGAGCCTGCCGTTTCTTGAGGCCATACGCCAGTTGAGAACGGATCTCGGCAGGGAAGAGGTCATGTATCTCCACGTGACGCTTGTGCCGTATATCGTTGCAGCCGGGGAGCTCAAGACCAAACCCACCCAGCACAGCGTTAAAGAGCTCAGGAGCATAGGCATCCAGCCTGATGTCATCGTGTGCAGGTCCGACAGACCGCTATCCAAGGAGGTCAAGAGCAAGATCGCCTTATTCTGCGATATCGATGAAGAGGCTGTGATCCCCAATATCGATGCCCAGACTATTTATGAGGTCCCGTTAATCTTTGAGGAAGAGCGCCTTGACGATATCGTGTTAAAGAGGCTAGGCCTTACTTGCGGTGACCGCGACCTGAACGAGTGGCGAGAGATTGTTTCAAAGATCAGGAATCCAAAACGCCAGGTTGAGATAGCCATCGTAGGGAAGTACGTCGCCCTGCCCGACGCTTACCTCAGTGTGACAGAGGCCTTGCGCCATGCTGGGCTGGCGTATGAGGCCGAGGTCAAGATACGCTGGGTAAACGCGGAGTTGCTCGAGTATAGGGATCCCGAGGTCGAGTTGAGCGGCGTCGATGGAATTGTCGTGCCGGGGGGCTTTGGCAACCGTGGGATCGAGGGGAAGATCCGGGCTGCCCGGTTTGCCCGCGAGCAAAAGGTCCCATATTTTGGTTTGTGCCTCGGTATGCAGTGCGCTGTCATTGAATTCGCGCGGAACGCATGTGGCCTCGAGGGGGCTAATAGCTCTGAATTCGACCCCGATACACCACACCCCGTAATCGATCTCTTACCCGAGCAGAAGGATGTCGAGGATCTGGGGGGCACCATGCGGCTGGGGACTTATCCTTGCCGCCTGACGAGCGATTCTATCGCGGCGCGCTCATACGAGCGGGAGGTGGTGTACGAGAGGCACCGGCACAGGTACGAATTCAACAATGAATACAGGGCTAAATTGACGGATGCCGGCATGCGGATAGCTGGCATTTCGCCGGATAAGCGGCTCGTTGAGATAATCGAGCTGTCCGGCCATCCCTGGTTCCTCGGCACCCAGTTCCACCCGGAGTTCAAGTCAAGGCCCAACAGGCCGCACCCTCTTTTCAAGAGTTTCATCGGAGCTGCATTGGAATACAGAGATAGAGGCACAAAAGCGCATTCCTCGGAATAGATTTTGAGTGCAGGGTAATAATTGTAATACTTGTTTGTAATGCTTATGTGTAATACTTGTGTCATCCTGCATGAGAAAGAGGAATTTCTGCGCGGGCGGCGAATAAGTCGTGGTAGTAAAGTCGGGCGGGGCTTGGGGGTACGCAAGATGTTGATCAAGACGACGAGGACTCTAGCTTTGAGGTGTCCTTCCTGTGGGAGGCTCGACTATCATGTATTCTCCCTTTTTTACTTCACCCACAACAGGGTTCTTAAAGTCTCCTGTCCTTGTGGCGAGACCAAGGCCGTTATATCAACCAAGGATTACAGGAGATACTTCTTTAATATCCCCTGCATAGTCTGCGAGACCTCCCATGTGATCACGCTGGATGGATTGAGGTTCTGCCAGGACGACTTGACCACCCTGGTGTGCCCCGAAACAGCCCTGGAGCTCGGGTATCTTGGTCGCACCAAGAAGATCAAGAGCGCCATAAGGAGCTATCAATATGACGTCGAGTCTCTCATAAACGATCTCGGCTTCGAGGATTACTTCAAGGCCCCCGAGGTCATGCTTGAGACTTTGAAGCACCTTCATAAGATTGCAAGTTCCGGTAATTTATATTGCCAATGTGGTAATTATAATATCGAGGTTGATATTTATCCTGAGAAGTTGGAGCTTCACTGTCCCAGGTGCGACAGCATAAATATAATATATGCCGAGACCAAAGATGACCTCGACGTGGTCAGGAAGGTAAAGAGTATCGAGCTTACCAAGGGCGGTTTCAATCGTATCGACACCGGCAAGTTTGGTGCGCGCAAGACCCACAAGAAAAGCTGAGACCGCGGGCCTACACCTCTTTCCTGCAGAATTTTCCCGTATCCGTTATCCGTTTTGTTGTGTTGTCAATGGATTTCCTGCTATTTAGACAGCCTCCGGATAGACTATAATGTTCCCTTGACAAGGCCAACGGCTATAGAGGCCTGTATCATTGTATGTTTTTGTCATATAAGATATATTCAGGAAAGATAAAGATATAGATTTAGATAAAACTATGGAAGGTGAATTACCCGTGTTGAATATTGCTGAATTAGAGAGCAAGACGATACCTGAATTATATGAAATCGCCCGCGGGCTGCAGATTGCGGGTTATTCAAAGATGAGAAAGAAGGACCTGATCTTCGAAATCCTTAAGGTCCAGATCGAGAAGGAAGGATTACTATTTGCAGAAGGGATCCTTGAGATAATGCCGGATGGTTTCGGTTTTCTCAGGGTCGCGGGCCTGTCGCCAAGCCAGGATGACATCTATGTCTCCCCATCTCAAATACGCCGTTTTAACCTCAGGACGGGTGACCTTATATCCGGCCAGGTCAGGCCGCCTAAGGAGAATGAGAAGTATTTCGCCCTCCTGAGGGTGGAGGCCGTAAATTCCACGGATCCGGAAGCCGCCGGCAAGAGGTTGCACTTTGAGGACCTTACGCCGATCTATCCAAATCAGAGGATCAAGCTTGAGACCGACCCAAAAGAGATCACAACCCGCATGATAGACATAATGGCGCCTCTTGGGAAAGGGCAGCGCGGGTTGATAGTATCGCCGCCCAAGGCCGGGAAGACGACCGTCCTCAAGAAGATCGCAAACGCTATATCCGCTAATCACCCCGAGATAGAGATTCTCGTGCTCCTGGTCGACGAAAGGCCCGAGGAAGTTACAGATATGGAGAGGTCGGTTAAGGGAGTGGTAACGAGCTCAACCTTTGACCAGCCCCCTGACAACCATATCAGGGTCGCCGAGATGGTTCTTGAGCGCGCCAAGAGGCTTGTGGAACACAAAAAAGACGTGGTTATCCTCCTGGATAGTATAACCCGCCTCGCCCGGGCGTACAATCTTGTAGAGCCCCCCAGCGGCAGGACATTATCCGGTGGGTTGGACCCGAGCGCGCTTCACCGGCCCAAGCGCTTTTTCGGTGCTGCGCGTAACATCGAAGAGGGGGGGAGCCTGACTATCCTCGCGACAGCTCTTGTAGAGACGGGGAGTCGTATGGATGATGTCATCTACGAAGAATTTAAAGGGACCGGGAATATGGAGATCCATCTTGACAGGCGCCTCGCCGAGCGGAGGATATTCCCGGCGATCGATATCTACAGGTCCGGGACCCGGAAGGAGGAATTGCTCTTAACCCCAGAGGAGCTGGATATGGTCTGGCTCCTGCGGAAGGCTTTCGGGTCTCTTGGAATCGCAGATACAACCGAGCTTGTGCTGGAACGCCTGACCCATACAAAGAGCAACGAGGAGTTCAGGCAGCTTGTTGTGAAATCCCAGTTTGCGGAGAACGTCAGGGCGGTCAGCGGGGGCCTGGCCCCGTAGTTAAAATCCGTAAATTTCCACTTGCATAGTTAGCTGGGCGAATGTTACACTCTACGTTGCAGGTGAGTCACAGATCTGGGAGGACAGCCGGTGACTAGAATCAGGATTCAGGGCGGTAGACGACTCGATGGCATTGTGAAGATAAGCGGCGCAAAGAACGCAGCATTGCCCATAATGGCTGCATCCCTTTTATCGGACGGCGAAGTTATCCTTGAAGACATCCCGAGGCTTGAAGATGTCCGCACGATCCAGGAGGTCCTGCGCAGCCTCGGCGTCAAGGTCACAGCGGGTCAATCCGGGAAATCCCTCTTAAGGCTGGATGCCAGCAATGTAAGAGTCGCAGAGGCTCCCTATGACCTTGTGCGGAAGATGAGGGCCTCTTTTCTTGTTATGGGGCCCCTGCTGGCCCGGTTTAGATATGCCAAGATGTTTTTGCCCGGGGGATGCGCCATCGGGACCAGGCCCATTGACCTCCATTTGAAGGGCTTCGAGGCGCTAGGGGCCAGCATCACCAGGGAACATGGGTACGTCGAGGCTACGGCGAGGCATGGGCTTTCGGGGGGTCACGTCTACCTTGACTTCCCAAGCGTCGGGGCGACTGAGAATATAATAATGGCTGCGACGCTGGCCAGGGGGACCACCATCATCGAGAATGCCGCCAAGGAACCGGAGGTCGTGGACCTGGCGAGCTTCCTCAACGCTATGGGGGCGAATATTCGCGGCGCCGGAACCAATATTGTTCGCATCGAAGGCGTGGAACGTCTCGGCGGCGTAACCCATGCGATCCTGCCCGACAGAATTGAGGCCGGGACCTACATGATAGCTGCCGCTATAACTCACGCGGATGTATTCGTCAAGAATGCATTGCCCGAACACCTCAAGCCACTCATCGCCAAGCTGCGAGAGATAGGCGTGCGCATCGATGAGGAGACCGCAGGGATCAGGGTTAGGTCCGGCGGTGTGCTGAAGAGTGTCGACGTGAAGACTATGCCGTACCCCGGGTTCCCCACTGACCTGCAGGCGCAGGTTGCGGCCTTGCTATCCATAGCCCAGGGCACGAGCATTGTAACTGAGACGGTATTTGAAAACAGGTTCATGTACGTTGATGAATTGAAGAGGATGGGTGCAAACATCAAGATCGATGGGAGGACGGCCATTATCGAGGGTGTACCTCGCCTCACGGGCGCTCCGGTCAAAGCGACCGACCTGCGGGCCGGTGCGGCTCTCATCCTGGCGGCTCTTGCTGCAGAAGGCGAAACAGAGATATCAGAGGTTCATCACATTGATCGTGGGTATGAGAATATCGAGGCTAAACTCTCGAAGCTGGGCGCGAAGATTGAGAGGATCGAGAGTGAGATAGAGGGTTCTAAAC
The DNA here is from genome assembly GCA_012839815.1 of Bacillota bacterium. Taxonomy (GTDB): domain Bacteria; phylum Bacillota; class SHA-98; order Ch115; family JABLXJ01; genus JABLXL01. The sequence continues at coordinate 45,852 of DUMQ01000146.1, forward strand.
CCCTGGACGTTGCAATATAGATAGTATAGATTCCTTAGACAAGCATAGGCAAAGCACCTGCTGCGATCCAGGGGGCGCTATTTGATGAGACGAATAGTGTTTTTCGTCGTTGCCTTCTGTTTTGTGGTTGTCATTGTCCTTCCTTCCCTCATAGCTCTCAGGGGGTGCAGCCTTACGGTGCCTCCCGCGCCCCCGCTCGCATCGAGCCCTGAGATATCCGTATACGTCGAGGCGCAAAAGAAAATTGTCAAGATGCCCCTGGAGCAATACCTTCTGGGGGTGGTTGCGGCGGAGATGCCTGCGTCTTTTGCGCTCGAGGCTCTCAAAGCACAGGCCGTAGCTGCGCGCACCTTTGCTTTGAAGCGCATGAGGGCTTTCGGTGGCCAAGGGTGCCCGGAACACCCCGGGGCTGATGTATGTACGGATCACCGTCACTGCCAGGCGTGGAAATCCGCGGATGATATGCGGAGGATGTGGGGGTACTTTGAGTTTATCCCGTATTATTACAAGGTCTCGCAGGCTGTCAAAGCCACAGAGGGTTACGTCATAACCTACCAGGGGAAATTAATAGATGCGGCTTACCATTCGAATTGCGGGGGCGCAACCGATGACGCTGCAGATGTGTGGTCGGCCCCGGTGCCCTATCTCCGGGGAAAGCCGTGCAATTTTCACATGGGTAGCCAGGTTTTTCGTGAACAGAAGGCCTTTAGCCTGGAAGAGCTCGAACGGAGACTGGGGGTCTCTTTTGCTGTGAGGAAGGTGATGACGCAAAGGGTGAACGGGAGGACCGTGGATGTGATCAGCCGCGTCCCCATGGCCGGGCTGGTTGATGTAATAGCTCAGTCCCCGCAGGGACGCGTGAAGACCATCCGTATAGGGGATAAGATATTCAACGGGGCTGACCTCCGGGACAAACTGGGGCTCAGGTCCACACGGCTCTCGTGGAGGATAAGCGGGAATGAGGTCTTAATCCAGACTACCGGTTACGGCCACGGTGTAGGCATGTGCCAGTACGGGGCAGACGGGATGGCGCGGCAGGGCAAGAGCTTTGAAGATATCCTGAAGTACTATTACACAGGGGTTGAGGTGGTCAGGCTTACTACTGGCGTCGAACGGTAATACGGGTTTAATCTGCATAAAGAGGAAATAAGTGGGCATAATAAAGTCCGGGGTGATAGGATGGCTAATATGCTTAAGTGGAGGCCGCGGATATCGCCCCGGGCTTTCACGTCTATTTTCACGTCTATGATCAAGTCAGGCTTCAAATCGAGGCGCAGCCTGGTTGTGGGAATAGCGGCGGCCGGGTTCTCGGTTGGGCTCATCCTGGCGGGCCGGACCTTCCTGGCAGTGGAACTGGCGCGCGTGGCCGGGTCAGCAGGATATGCCAGCCGGGGAGTTGTCGTCTCATCTACAGGGCCACCGCAGCGGCAATGGCCAGAGGAGCGACGCCTTGGTCAGGCGGCACCGGGACCAGGCCGGGAACAGGGGCAGCGGCAGGAGGCACACCAGGAAGCACCCGAACTCATGATAGATCCGGTGGGCGGCAGGGTAGCCGTGGGGTTCGGGTGGGTGAAGCACCCGCTCTACGGCGACTGGCGGTACAATGGGGGTTGGGATATAGCGACCGAGGCCGGCGAAAGGATTCGCGCCGCGCTCTCAGGACACGTAGTTGAAGTGGGCGAAGGCGACGCGCCGGGACGAAGGATTGTTCTCCAACACGATAACGATATTCAGACGGTCTATGGCCACTGCGAGACAATTCTCGTCGAGAAGGGCGAAGAAGTCCGCCAGGGGGACATAATCGGGCAAGTCAGGGACGAAGGCGATCCTATCGGCCCCTACCTGCATTTCGAGGTTCACAGGGGCGGCAAACCATTAGATCCCGGGGCGTTTCTGCGGCTCTCACCCCAGCGCTAGCATATCCACCCGGTCCCCGCATATAAATGTATTAAACCAGAGGTGGGGGGCCGGGGGAATGAGGGACTACATACGTCGCCGTGTGATTGAGGTGGCAAATTATATAATCGAGACGAAGGCTACGGTCAGGCAAGCGGCGCGCCTTTACAGCGTAAGTAAGAGCACGATTCATAAAGACATGACCGAGAGGCTGCCTACAATGAACAAACAGCTCGCACGAAAAGTTAAGAAAATCCTTGAGCAGAACAAAGCCGAGAGACATATTCGGGGTGGAGAGGCCACCAGAAAAAAATATAAGGAGAAAAAGGAATAATTTAAGGTCAATTCGGGAGGAAAACATGGACGTATGTAGAAGTCCCAATATTAGCATCCATGGTATCCGCACGTTCATGCGCATCATCCAGTGGGCGAAGGGGGATCCAGCCATGTTTGGCTTATCTCCAGACATTGGCATTGATCTCGGGACTGCCAATATCAAGGTCTACGTCAAGGGAAAGGGAATAGTCCTCTGTGAACCCTCGGTCGTGGCCCTGGATAAAGAGACCAACAAGGTCCTCGCTGTAGGTAACGAGGCCCGCGACATGGTTGGACGCACCCCCGGGAATATTAGCGCCGTTCGGCCTCTCAAGGATGGGGTTATTGCTGACTATGATGTAACCGAGACCATGCTCAGGTATTTTATCGGTTCGGTATGCGGCAAGCGGAGCCTGTTCCGTCCGAGGGTTGTCATCTGCGTCCCCTCTGGCGTTACCGATGTTGAAAGGAGAGCGGTGTTTGAGGCGGCTATGCAGGCTGGTGCCCGGCGCACCTACCTCGTTGAGGAGCCGGTAGCGGCAGCGCTTGGGGCGGGGCTTGATATATCCGAGCCAAGCGGGAACATGGTCGTGGATATAGGTGGGGGTACAACGAATGTGGCCGTCCTCTCGCTGAACGGGATTGTGGTTGCCGAAGCCTTGAGGATCGGCGGGGACAAGTGCGATGAGGCGATTATAAGGCATATCAAGAAGCTGTACAACCTGATGATAGGTGAACGGACCGCAGAGGAAATCAAGATGGAGATAGGTTCCGCCTATCCCGGGGAGGAGGTCCGGTCCATCGATATACGTGGGCGCGACCTGGTGACCGGCCTGCCCCGGACGATCAGATATACTTCGACGGAGGCCTTCGAGGCGCTCACCGAACCGGTAAGCGCCATCGTAAACAGCGTCAGGGGAGTCTTGGAGAGGACTCCTCCGGAGCTCTCGGCGGATATTGTCGATAAGGGTATGGTTTTGACGGGCGGGGGGGCCAAATTGAAGGGCCTTGACCGCTTGCTGAGAGAGGAAACCGGTATCCCTGTCCAGATTGCTGAAGATCCGCTCGGTTGCGTTGTGCGGGGGACCGGAAAGATCCTCGAAAGCCTTGTCGATTCATCATATCTATTCTCTCTTCTTGAGGTAAAATCGCGTTACCGAGAAGGATATGTAAGCGACGCGGCGAAGTAGAGTAAGACTGCATAGTGTGTATAGTGCTTACTCTAACCTCGGAGGCGTGCCGCGATGTCCAGGTATTTCCTCGCGTTTGTCATTTGCTTTGCCCTTCTGGCGCTCATCTTTTCTGGTTGCCTTCCAAGTTCACGCGCCCTCGCAGTTTCGGGAGAGTGTGAGCATCTCCTGCCCGGTGGTGGCCTTTCTATGGTTACGGGGGTCAGATTCGAGACCTACCCCGAAAAGGTGAGGATTGTATTCGACCTTACCTCTTCAACCACCTACCGGGTGTCGCAGATGCATAACCCGCCCAGGATCGTAATAGAAATAGATAATGCTCATGTCCATGAGCCTTGCACGGGTGAGCCTTGCGTAGGTGAACCCCCGCAGGTTTTGTCGGTCGACGATGTAGCGGTCCGAGCCATAAGGATCAGCCAGGTCGGGGGCGACCGCGTGCGTGGAGTGGTCGATTTGAGGTATGCGCTACCCAGGTGCCAGGTTTTCACCCTGGAGGACCCGGACCGGATCGTCGTGGATGTTCCCAAACAATACATGGAACAGCGCCGGTTAACCATCGCAAGCGGCGTGAAGTACGTCCAGATCGACAAGGGGACGTCGCTCGGACCGGTGATGATCGACATGCTCGATGTCGACCTGAATAACCCGAAGATCAGCGTGCGGACTGCGCTGGCTCAAGAGTCGGGCTTCGGGCGCGCCCCTGTGAGCGCGATAGTAGCTCGCGAGGGGGCGATAGCCGGGGTAAATGGCGTGTATTTCGACTCCACAGGTAGGCCCCTGGGCCTTATAATCCTTAATGGTCAGATTGTAACTGAGCCCGTCCTCGGGCGGACGGCGCTCGGGATAACTCGCGATAATAAGGTTTTTATGGATAATGTCGATTTCAATGCGACGGTAACCGTTATACCTGCGTCCACATCCACACCAGGCGTTGCGGAGTCGGGTAGCGAAGGCCAGGATGCCGCGACTACTTTTGCAATCGATGGGATAAACAGGAGGCGTGGTGAGGACGAGGTTATCCTCTATACACCGTTTTTCGGCGCCACGACCGGGACCAACAACTACGGCGTCGAGGTAGCAGTTGCCGGTGGCAGGGTTGTGGAGACCGGAAATAGCAACCTCGCTATCCCGCGGGAGGGGTATGTCCTGTCGGCGCATGGAAAGGCGAAGAAATTCCTTACCGGCCTGAAGCCGGGCGATCAGATAGATATCAGGTTGGGGCTCACCAATGACTGGATGGAGAAGGGTGTAATCTATGCGGTCGGGGGCGGGCCCAGGCTCGTGGCGAATGGACAGGTGTCCATAACCAGCACAAAGGAGCGCTTCGGGCCCGATATAGCCCTGAGCCGTGCCCCCAGGACGGCCGTGGGAATCACCGGCGACGGGCACCTCCTCCTGGTTACCGTATCGGGCAGGCGGCCTGACATAAGCATAGGGATGACCCTGGATGAGCTTGCCGAATTCATGGTCCAGCAGGGAGCGGTCGATGCTATGAACTTTGACGGTGGCGGTTCGTCAACGATGGTCATCCGGGGCTACGTCATCAACCTGCCCTCAGACGGTGTCGAACGCAAGGTGAGTGATGCGATTCTCGTTTTTGTGGAGGAGTCGGGGCTATTTGACCGGGCTATTCAGTGAGTGGCTAGGCTCCAGGTGGCCAGGTTGCCCACAGCGCGGGCTGCCCGGGAAGGAGTGTTCAAAGAATCATTATGGCTATGAGTGAAACGCCGCAGGCACGCAGGGGGTCTCCCCCGCTACTATTCCTGCTAATATTGATCTTAATCTCCGCATTAACCTCAATCATAATATCGCCGGAGACCGGCGACCTGGCCAGGGCGGCCGGGCGTGAGAGGGTTGACTATGATGATTTTATGCCCCTCAGCGCGGTTAAGCGCGGCATGCGCGGTACGGGCAAGACCGTGGTCCATGGCACGAAGGTCGAGGAATTCGGCGTGGAGGTCCTCGGAGTGCTCAAAGGCGACCTCGGTGCAGGCGACCTGATTCTCGTGAGGGTGAGCGGCAAGCCAGTTGAAGAGACAGGCGGGATATCGGCGGGGATGAGCGGAAGTCCAGTATATATCGATGGGAAACTGGTGGGCGCCATATCCATGGCCTACCAGATGTCCGATCACTTCATCGGAGCCGTAACGCCCATCGATAACATGTTGAAGCTCTTCGAAATGGTTACACCAGGGACCAGGACCGGCATGGTCGTTCCTGGCATGGTGCCTGTATCAACCCCGGTTATGGTGAGCGGGATAACAGGTCGGGCGCTCGATCTTTTATCCAGCCGCCTGAAGAGCCGGGGGAATTTCATTCTTGTGCCCGCGGGGGGCCCCTCATCGGGAACGCCCGGAGGCGCCCGGGCGGAACCTTACACCGGCGCCGGCAGCTCTGTCAGCACCGGCGGCACTGGCGCCCCTGGCGGCGACCTCATCCCTGGCAGCGCCTTTGGGATTCAGCTCGTCCGGGGCGACGCCAACGTCATGGCCATAGGAACCGTAACCTACAGGCAGGGCGATAGCTTTTTGGGTCTAGGCCATCCATTTATGGCGAAAGGGAATGTTAATTTCTTCGCCAGCGGGGCCTACATCCATTGCGTGGTTCCCAGCGTGTTGATGCCGTTTAAGATCGGGACGCCGACGCAGCCCGCAGGCATGATAACCCAGGACAGGACCGCAGGCGTGCTTGGCGATGCAGGGGCAAGCCCCAAAGGCATAGCAGTCACGATCAAGGTGGACGATAGGAACCTGAAAAGGACGAGGGAATTCAGGGCCGAGGTAGTGCCTGATGAGGACCTGGCGCCCGACCTCATCACGGTCCTGGCGCTCCAGGCTGTTGATGCCACAAGCGACCGGGTCGGTCGGGGGACCTCACGGGTGAAGTTTGAGATACGCGCTAAAGGACTCGAGAACCCCATGGTGCGCGAGAATATGTTTTTCAGCCAGCACGATGTAGCCGCAAGCTCCGTCGCAGAGCTGGGCGAGGCCATTTCGCTCCTCATGACCAATGAATTCAAGGACCTTGAGATTCAGGAGGTTACAGCCCGGCTCGATATCGATGAAGGTCGTGTATCCGCAAGCATAGAGGACGCGACCGTAAAGGAGACGAATATAAAGCCCGGCGATACGGTGCATATAGAGGTCAAGATAAGGCCCTTCCGTGCCGAACCTGTGACCCGGGTGATAACCCTGACCATCCCCGAGGATACGGCTCCGGGTAGTCTGTATGTGACTGTGAGGGGTGGCGGGGTAACGCCGGGCGGCCAGGAAGCCCACAAACCGGATGGGGGGAAGGAACCATTTAAAGAAGGCGAGAAGGGCAAGTGGGATGCCCTGGAGAAGATGGTCAAGGATTTCTCGGAGCGGGAAAAGAACAATGATATCGTGGCGGAGTTTTACCCGAGCCCAGGCGACTCGAGTGAGGCGGGCAATTCAGGCGGCCCGGGCGGCCAGGGTAGCGAGAGCGGGGACAAGGGCCCGGTTCCTACATCCCTTGAAAGTGAGCCCATAAAAGCGAAGGTCTCCACCGAATATGTTATAGAGGGATTCAAAGAGATAGAGCTCCAGGTGGGCGAAGCGGGAGAGCCGAAGGCCGCACGCCTCACGGAAGGTGAAACCGGGGCGGTGGGTTCGGCTGTAAAGAAGTGGTATGATTGATATAAATTCTCCGCCAGAGGATATATCTTTCGGCTGATCATATTGAAGGAATGGCAGGCGGGGTGTCGAAGTGTACCTTGTCTGCCATTCCTGACTTTTTGGCATAATGATCCATTCATGATGAGGAATTTCCTGAGGAGGCGCCTGACCATGAGCATGAGGAAGAAGGCTCTTATCCTGGCTGTTTTCATGAGCGCGCTGGTTGTCGCGGTGCTGTCAGGATATTACTTGCTTGAGCGCGGTGTGATCGGCGAACGGGTCAGGCTTGCCGCCGCGGCCGAGCTCGAGAGGCACCTTGGCGTGGAGATGAAGATAGACAAGGTTACGCTTGGCGCTCCCGGGGTCGCCAGGGTATCGGGCGTGAGGGTTAGAATGAAGGATGCCTCGTATGGGGCGTATGGGAGCACTGATTTGCTCAGCTCTCCTGAGGTCGTTGTGAATTATAACCCTCTTGAGATCTTCGTCCGGAAGTCGGGCGTAGCCGGTAGTATAAAACGAGTCACGTTGGTCAGGCCAAGAATCGTGCTTGCCAGGGATGCAAGGGGCCACTGGAACCTCGGGGACCTTCTTGAAGGGAAGGCCCTTCAGCTTCAGGGTAGCGGGCCGGGCCGTTTCGCCGGCGACCTCGAGATAGTCGACGGCGAGATCACGATAATCGACGTGGGGGAACCTGGCTCCAGGGAGACCTTTGCCAATATCAACGGTCAACTGTCCCTTGCGAAGGAGGGCGTTGTCACCGGGACAGTGGAGCTTGGCACCACAAAGCCCGTAAGCGGCAGGAGCAATGGGAACGGCAGGGGTGGCAAGGTTTCGGCGGATGGGTGGTTCAATTATCGGGATCGATCCTACAGCTTGAGGGTCAAGGCTGATGCCCTGCCTGCTACGTATGCCGGATTGAAAGGGAAGAGCATAAGCCTGGGGGGCTTTAAGCTCCCGGAGGGTGTGTGGGTTTCAAACGCACCGGAAGCTCTTGTGGGGTTCCTTAAGATTCTCAAGGAGTTTTCGGCGGAGGCTACGGGTGATATTGAGTTCAGCGGCACCGCGGGCTCGGAGCCATCGTTCAAAGGGAAAATCTCCATTGCAAAAGGCGTTCTTGATTTGAGCAAGGTCTACCCCGGGGTGGATACCCTTTCCGGCGAGGTTGAGGGGGAAGTGAGCTTCGAGGGCGGGTCAGGCAGCGATCCTGTATATTCAGGAAGGCTTACCCTGAAGAAGGCCAGGGTGGACCTGCGCAATATGCCAGGCGGCATAGTTCGCTTTGGTGGCGACCTGAGCGGTAATATGGCCTTCAAGAGCGAGGGGGCCTCGGATCTATCCATAAAGGGGAAGGTCGTCCTCGATAAGGGCGATATCGTCGCAAGGGATATATACCGGGATGTAAGGTCGTTATCCGGCGGGGTCGATGGCGAGATCGATTTTGGCGGCAGGATCCCTGTGGGGCTCCTGGCAGCTGGAGGAAGCCCGGGCCCGGAGAAGGCGGGCAAGTCAGGGGAAAACGGCCTGAATAAGGCCGGAGATATCGAAGCACTTCTAAAAAGTGTAGATTATAGCGGACGAATATCAATCTCAGGCGGTCACGTGGATATAGGCGCGATTTTCCCGGGGATTGACGGGATAAGCGGCCCGCTGGACGGCCAGGTGAATTTCCAGGGGAAGGCCGGGGAGAAGCCGGGCTATCGTGGGGTCCTCCGTATGTCAGGTGCCAAGGTCAGGGCGGGGGATCCCAAGAGCGGGTTCAAGCTGGTGGAGGGGCCTGTGGATGGCGAGATTAACTTTGAAGGGACATTGGGTAGTGCTCCACGCTACTGGGGCAAGATGAATCTCAAGAAGGCCAGGATAGAGCTAGGGGATGCCAAGCTACCTGCCAGCCTCGAAGGGCAGTTCGAGTTCAAGGATAGGTCGATGGGGACGGCGACGGCGGCCGCCGGCGGCCTGGAGATTGGCATAACCCGGGCGTCTGCCGTAGTTGATGGCTCGGAAGTAACGTTTTCCGGGCGCATATGGCCCGGCAGGCATGCGAGGGTCGACCTTTCGGTGGCGGCGCCCGAATTCAATATGGAGAGCTTGAACAGGCTCGGGGAGCTGTCGTCCAGGTTTTTGCCGGCACCTGTATCTGCGCTATCCGGGTCCAGGGTCAGCGGTAAGGCCGCGATCAACCTCCGGATTCGAGGCTATGTGGGCGCGCTCTCATGTGACGGCACGGTGGCCCTTGCTGGCGGGTCGCTTAAACTAAAATCCCTCGCCGTGCCCATTGAGAAGGTGAAGGGCCAGGTAAGATTCAGCGGGGATAGCGTAGATGTGGTTTCACTCGAAGGTATGCTTGGCACGGCTCGCGTGAAGGTCCTGGGGAGCATTAGAAATGTGAATGATCCGAACCTGGACCTGAGGCTTTCGGCTGATGGCCTTGATATAGCTACTGTAGCCGGCATGGTCGATCAGGTTAAGGTGGCCGCGCGCGGCAAGGGAACGATCGAGGCTACGGTCAAGGGAGGCGTCGATGCCCCCTTCATCACAGGGGAAGCCAGTTTTGACAGACTCTCTATTGGAGACGGTAAATTGCAGAAAGCGAGGATTGCTTTTCGCTATGGTAACGGCTCCCTGGAGGTGAGGGAGTTATATGGCTCGGTGGGCGGTGGGACGATCTCGGGCGACGGCGTCCTGGCGTTTGACACCGGGACCGGGTCATCGAATAGCTTCAGGGCACGGAACTCCCTATTCACTCTGAAGGCTCAGAATGTTGACCTGGAGGCGCTCGGCGCGCTGGCGTCGGGGGCTGGAGCAGCGCCCGGACCGGGGTCCGGGCTGAATATAAATGACCTCGGGCTCCGCGGCCGCCTGACGGGGAGCGCCATTGTGAAGGGCTCGGGCAATAACTACAGGGCCACGGGGTCGTTCGACGTCACTTCAGGAACCATTGGACAATATCCTTTTGATCATGTGGAGGCCGACACGCGATTCACCCGCGAGGGGATAGCTTTTGACCGGTTGGTTCTCCAGTGCGGCAAGACGGGCATCCACGCCCGCGGGGAGGTTAGGCTCGCTGCGAAATCGGTTAGCATCGGTCTCACGGGCCGGGATATCGACCTTAAGGCCCTTATGGGCCTGTTTACCCCGGGCCAGGGGTGGCTGGCGGGGTCTGCGGACTTCGTGGGCTCCCTCGGAGGGCGATTTGGTGAGCTCCGGCTGGAGGGAATTGTCGATGCCAGAGATGGCATGGTCGGCGGGGAAAGGTACCAGAGCCTGAGGGGTAAGGTGGCTGTGAGCAGGACAATGCTCCAGATGTACGGCGTCAGCATAAAGGACGGCCCGGTTGGCTATAATCTAACAGGTGTAATCGGGTTTGCCGGGGGCCCCGTAGATGTGTCCATGAAGGTGATGGATGCTGACGCCCGCCAGCTTTTGAGGCTTTCAAAAGTGGAGGCGGATATCACGGGTACTGTATCCGGCTCCCTCCATATGTCAGGCGTCCCGGGCAAGCTTTCCACCGAGGGGTCCTTAACCCTCGCGCCAGGAACCATCCAGGGCTGGAAGGTTGATAGAGCAGACCTCTCCTTCAGCAGTGATAGTGAAGGCTTTAAGATCAGGGGATTCGAGGCCCGCCGCAATGGATCGCAGGTCTTTGCCAGCGGCCGGATCCGGACTGGAGGGGGATCGAAAGGCGCGTTGGACCTTAGTGTTGATGCTAAGGGGTTGAAGGTTGAAGATATCTACCGCGGGGGCGAGGGTCAGATATCCCTCACAGGAGTGGTGGATTTTAAAGGGAAGGTGGGCGGCACGCTCTCCAATCCGGCTGCGAAGGGTGAGTTGGAGGCCAGGAATATGACGCTTGAGGGCGCGAGCTTCGCCTCCGCCAGGGGGATTATAGAAATCCGGGATGGCACCTGCACATTCTCGCCGGTGACCCTGGATGACGGCCGCGGAGAGCTTGTCGTAACAGGGCGCGCCGGCCTTAAGAAGGACTCCCCCTTGAACCTCAACATCGACGCAAGGCGGGTCCGCCTGAGGAATATCGTTTCAGCGTTCGGACCCTCCGCCCGGGTTGCAGGTGTGGCTGATATAGACGGTGAGGCGAGCGGGACCATAAAGATCTCGGGGACCCTGGGCCGGCCTAGTTTCTCGCTTAAGGTGACTCTGGAGGCCGCCAGGGTTGGCGACGTAAACGTAGGGAAGGTTACAGCCGATGTCTCAGGGGAGGATGGCAAGGTTATCCTGAAATCGCTGCTGGTGGCTCACGGGAGGGGAACCCTGGGTGCCTCGGGGAGGTTTGTGCCAGGCAGGGATGTTGCGCTCATCGCCGAGGCCAGGCGATTCGACCTGAGCGCGCTGGGGAAGTTTTTCAACCTGCGCCACAGGCTCACAGGGAGCGCCAACCTCACGGTGAATGTGAGCGGCTCCGCCGACTCGCCTATGGTCACATGCTCGGGTGAGATAGCAAATGGAGGCTTTGACAGGCTCTACTTCGACCGTGTAACGGGGACGTTGAGATTCCGTAATGGGGTGGTTTCTCTCGAAAAGGTCCTCGTCACCCAGGGCCAGCACCGGTTGAATGTATATGGTTCGGTGCCCGTGCCGGATAGATACCTGGCGGCGCTCGGGCTAGGCAAGCCCGGACGGGGAGGGGCGCAGGCGCGAACCCTTGACCTGTATATCGATATACCGCACGCCAACCTGTCTCTTTTGGGGCTCCTGAGCGACCAGATAGAATGGGCTGAGGGTTCGGGGTCCGTCGGACTTCACTTTACGGGCTCGCTCGATTCGCCGCGCATAAAGGGCGCGGTGAAGGTTGACGGGGGCAGCGTCAAGCTCGCCCCTCTCCGGGACGCCATAACCGGACTAAAAGGAAGTATCATCTTTGAAGGGGACAGGGCGAAAATCGATAAGATAACTGGGACCACGAGGGGCGGGGAATTTACCCTCGGTGGGCAGGTCGCGTTCAAGGACTTCAGGCGGCCGTATCTTGACCTCCAGATTAAGTCTAATGCCCTGCGCGTTGCAACAGGGGGGCTTGATGCTGTTATAGATGCAGATTTGACGGTCAAAGGCCCCGCCCAGCTACCGCTGGTTGCAGGTGTGGTGAAGGTACCCAGGGCCCGGATCGGTTTTGGCGGCTGGCGCTTTGCGAGCGGTACCCCCTTTAATGCCAAGCTGGATGTGGCTGTTTCAACGGGCAACGATGTCCGCCTGGCCACGAATGGTATAGATGCTGAGCTTCGCGGTAGCCTGAAGGCTACAGGAACCTTCAAGAAACCGGCGCTGGTTGGCGAGGTCGAATCCCGGCGTGGCACGTTCGCCTATTTCGGGACGGAGTTCAGACTGAGGGAGGCATATGCCGAGTTCACCGAGTTTCAGGGTCTGGAGCCCACCATCGATGTGCGTGCAGAGACCGTGGTCGACACAACTCGGATACACCTCGCTTTGAGGGGAAGGCCTGGCGCGATCCAGACAGACCTGACCTCCGATCCCCCCATGTCGCAGGAGGATATTCTTGCCATGTTGAATTACCCGGGGGCTGTAGCCAGGCTCGCCCAGGGTGATGTCGAGGGGGTTATGAAGGACGAAGCCATGAGGCTCATCGACCAGCAGCTGCGGCTCCAGGTCGTGGGTAGCATCGAAAACATGTTCAAGAACGCGCTCAGCCTGGACGAGTTCCGGCTCGAACGCAGCAAGGAGCAGCAACTTACGCTCAAGCTGGGCAAGTATGTTGTTGACAACCTCTACCTGAGCTACTCTACGACCCTTGGCCCCGTGCGGCACGACGTCTTGAAATTCGAATACATTCAAGGGCGCCACCTCATATTCAACGGGCAGCTTGAGGATGAGGGGCAATACAGCGTCGGGGTTGAGGCGAGGTTCCGGTTTTAAAAAGAGGCCTGGAAGGGATTTCATTATGCTGAAACATTTTGCTGATTGGCACGGGCAGGAATTGTACCCGATGAGTCGAATCCATATGCCTCAGGGGGTCTTTCTGGGGCGCAAAAGGAGGCAGGATCGGTGGTAAGGTTGAAGAAGGTGCTGGTTTCGATAGCTGTCATGACAGTCATGCTCGGGATGATTGCGGTAGGTCAGGTCGCTTCCGGAGCTGAGACGCAGGGGAGCAAGATCGTTGCCATCGAAGTCCAGGGCAATTCGAATATCCCATCTGAGACTATTCTCGAAGCTGTGAAGGTTAAGGTAGGAGATACGCTCTCAGAGGAAAAGGTCAAGGCGGACATGAAGGCTATCAGCGACCTGGGCTATTTCTATAACGTGAGCGCGAGGACCGTGCCTCACACCGGGGGTGTCCGGCTGGTATATGAGGTGGTCGAGAACCCGAAGCTTAAAAGCATTACATTCAAGGGTAACAAGATGGTGAGCACAGATAAGCTAGACTTGCTCATGAGCGTAAAGATCAATGATGTGCTCAACGTCAAGAAACTCAACGGTGACCTGGAGCGGATCCTAAAGTACTACTATAATCAAGGCTATTCGGCCCGGATATCCGATGTCAGCGTTACCCCGGAAGGCGAGGTCACGATCTCGATTGTCGAGGCCACCATCGGGGCAATAAAGGTCGAGGGGAATCAGAAGACGAAGACCAAGGTGATTACCAGGGAGATCTCGGTCAAGCCCGGTGATATCTTCGACGTCAATAAGATTCGCGAGGACATGAGGCGCATATACAACCTTGGCATCTTTGAGAATGTCGATGTCAAGCTGGATCTCAACAAGGAGACGGATAGCTATAGCGTCAACTATATTGTTAAGGAACGCCGCACGGGCAGCGCAAACCTTGGGGTTGCCTGGAGCTCAACGGAAGGGTTCCTCGGGTACATAGATGTGGGCGATGAGAACTTCCTCGGGAACCACCAAAAGGTCAATTTGAGATGGGAATTCGGTGCTAACAAGAATATGTACGAGATAGGCTTCTATGAACCCTGGCTTGATGCAAAAAGGACCTCCCTCGGTTTCAACCTCTATAATCGCAGGACGGATATCGAAAGAAGCTGGGATGGCGAGGTCTATACGTACAGCGTTGCAGGCGACCCGCCTGAGAAGGTAAAATACACCGAGATACGCAGGGGCGGCGACATCACGATTGGACGGCCGCTCAACCTTGATACCCGGCTCTACCTGACCTTGAGGATCGATGATACGGATTTGAGACCCATAACCGAGGGCCTGGGCTGGGTCAACCCTGCGAGCGGCGAAACGAGGAGCGTTACCGTTGCTGCTGTTAACGACACGCGGGATAACATTATGAACCCTTCGTCGGGCAGCCGGAAGAAGCTATCCGTGGAGCTTGCCGGAGGCCTCCTGGGCGGGGATTACACCTTCGGTAAATACCAGGTCGACGGCAGCACGTATTTCAAGACACGGCCCGATCAGGTCCTGGCGCTGCATCTCGCTGCCGGCTTCTCTAGCGGCGAGCTCCCACTGACGGAGCAATACAAGGTAGGCGGGTCGGAGTCGATCCGCGGGTACAAGTATGGCCGGTTCTACGGCGACAAGATGCTGTATGCCAACGCAGAATACCGTTTCCGGATCACCAAAGGCCTCCAGGGCGTACTATTCGTCGATGCTGGCAACGCCTGGGTTAACGATGAGGCGATGGATCTCAATAGCCTCTATACGGGCCTCGGTGTTGGAGTACGTATCGACACGCCTATCGGGTTGTTGCGTATCGATTATGGGACCGGGCGTGAGGGGGGACAGACTTATTTCAGCTTCGGCCAGACATTCTGACGGCTTCGGTCAGGCATTTTGTTATACCTTCGGGTAGGAAGAATGATATCATCAGTCATTAGTCATCGGTCATCAGTATTGAAAGATTGAAAGGAATGATTGAACATGCGCAGGCTCAACATTAGGGCTCTGGCTCTTGGTTCGATAGGGATTGTCGTTGTGGCTCTTATAGCGGCGGGGGGATTCACCCTGGTACCACGGGCCGCGGGTCAGAGCAGCCAGGTTATTGGCTATGTTAACGTGAACAAGATATTTGCAGAGTACCCGGATTTCCAGAAGGGCATGGCCGCGCTGCAAAAGGAGCTCCAGGCCATGCAAAAGGAGCTTGATGCGAAGGTCGAGGGGCTTGATACTAACAGTAAGGTAAAGATGCGTGACGAATACCAGGCCAGGCTGGATAAGCGTAAAGCCGAGGTGCTCGGGCCCCTGGAGAAAAAGGTCAACCAGGCGATCGAGGATGTAGCTAAGGCGTCCGGGGTTTCCGTGGTGCTCTCGAATCAGGCAGTGATCTATGGTGGAAAGGACCTCACGGATGAGGTCATAAAGAGGCTTGGTGGGTCGAAGAAGTAACCTGATAAGCCGTTATCAGTCGGTTATCCTCGTTGTTTTGGTTGTAGTTGTTTTGTGGTGCGGCGGCCGGGCGCATGTGCTTTGCTTAATGCTTTGCGCAATGCGCTCGGTTGCTCGTTTTGACGCTAAATCGAGGCTCATACCGGATGATGGGGTTAGCCTGGATGACCAGGGGGCGCTTTGGATGAAGACTGTGAAGCTGGCGTTGTCGTCGAAGGAGTTGAAAAGGAGATCCTTAATAGCCAGGATAGCTGGCATCGGTTTGGTTTTTTTGTGCCTCTCGAGCTTCGCAGGGGTTTGGGGGAGGGAGAGTAGACCTCGTGCCTTTGTAGATATGACCCGGGCATTAGAGGGACACCCTGGATGGGGAAAGATCCGGGCCATCGAGCGGGAGATGGAGGAGAGCAAGGCGAAATGGCAGGACTATGTAGATAACTCCCTCCTGACGGAGCAGGACATCAATGCTTACTACGCCAGGGTTAAGGCGCGGCTCGAGGAGGAGGCCCGGGAGGTAGAGAAAAAGCGGTCGGCCAGCGTTCAGAACGAGGCCGCGGCCATGGCGAAGAAGATCGACCGCTACAAGGATGATGTGAGAGCAGCGGTGGACCAGAAGGTCCAGGCGCAGGCTGAGATCTTGCGGCAACAGGTGGAAGACGATCTCTACGCCGAGCAGGGGAGATTGAACAATGAATTCGATGAGTTCAAGAAGGAGATCGCCAGGGGTTATTACCTGCCTATGTTGAACCTCCAACTCAAGCTGAAGCTCGCCCAGCTCAAGGAGGTTGAAAGGAAGGCCCTGGAGGCTGAGCTGGAGAGATTGCAGAGTGAAATGGAGGGCCAGATAAGGTCGAAAGACGAAGAGCTGAAGAAACGATATGAACAATACGCCAACGAAAGGTGGCAACAGGCCGAGGAACAGCTCGAGGCGTTTCGAGCTGAAGAGGCGAAGGCCGCCGCTGATATGGTCGCCCGTTACGGGGCAGAGCTCGAGCGGGAGTTCGAGTCGAAAGTGAAGCTGGTGGATGAGAAGCTGAGCAAGGACGCTCAAAACCACAGGGAGGAGATCATAAGGGAAGCCAACGCTGAGCTCCAGGCGAGGCAGGCCGAGCTCGGTTCGAGGCTGGCTGCCGAGGAAGAGCGTTTTCGAAGGCGCTACGATGCCCTGCGGGAGGAGAGGGCCGCTCTCGAGGCTGAGATGAGGAAGGAGATCGAGACTGCCGCGCGCGCTATCGCTGCCGCGCGTGGCCTCGACGTTCATTTCATTGAGGGGTCTCAAACCGGAGAGGGAGGGCCCCAAGACACCGGGACAGGTGGGGTACAGGGCAAGATGTTAGATATTACTGACGACGTCATCCAGTATCTTAATTCTCCTCCTCATGCCTGAAGGGGCTGTTGAAGAATTGGCAAAAGGGGGTTCAAAAAGAGACTTCTTCAACAGCCCCTGAAGGCGGGGGCTAAGCGTGGTTACAAGAGATGATATATAACGAGGTGAGAAATTTGGGCGAGGGTGAAAATTTGGATATCAAGGTCGAGCCCGGGGCAGGGGCTGCGCCCGACGCCGGGGTCGGTCCCGGGGCCGCGGTTGGAGCTGGGGCCAGAGTCAGGGTAAAGGACCTGGCCCGCCTCGTGGGTGGTGAGCTCATCGGGGACCCTGGTGGGTTTGATATTGAAATCGCAGGTGCTGGATCGACCGAAGGTGTAGGAGAGGGACAGGTCACCTTTGCGGTGGATGCAAAGCACCTGCAGGCCGCTTTGAAGAGCAGAGCTGCCTGCGTAATCACCTCGCCGGCAGCTTTATCGTCGTTATCATCGCTACCGTCGCCATCGACGCTGCCATCGCCAGCGCCGCGGGCGTCGCGGGGGGGTACGCCGGCGGCGTCTCCAACGCAGCAGGGGTCGACCAAACCAGTTATCCTTGTGAAAAATCCGCGCCTCGCCTTCGCCAGGGTGCTCGAGGTCTTTGCGCCGGAATTCGAGCCGCCCGCTGGTATTCATCCAACCAGCGTCATCGGCGAGGGCGTTGTCACCGGTACTGGTGTGTCTATCGGGCCGTTTGTAGTCGTTGAGCGGGGCGCCAAGATTGGAAACCGGGTCGTCCTGTATCCCGGGGTTTACATCGGCCATGAAGCCGAGATCGGGGACGGCACGCGCATCTATGCAAATGCAGTTATACGGGAGCGGGTCAAGATCGGTAGAAATGTGGTGATCCACCCAGGGGCCGTCATCGGGGGCGATGGCTTCGGCTTTGTCCAGGACGATGAGGGCGCGCACCACAAGATACCTCAGATCGGGACCGTAATAATCGAGGATGAGGTTGAGATCGGGTCCAACGCATGCGTGGACCGGGCGACGACGGATGCCACGATAATAAGGCGGGGGACCAAGATAGATAACCTGGTCCAGATCGCCCACAATTGCCTAATCGGGCGGAATGTGATAATAGCTGGCCAGGCAGGTATAGCCGGGAGCGCGATACTTGAGGACGGTGTGGTTCTTGGGGGCCAGGTCGGCGTTGTCGATCATGTAAGAATCGGCCAGGGTACGATTATTGGCGGCATGTCGGGTGTTACGGGGAGCATCCCGCCCGGGTGTTTTTACTCGGGTAACCCGGCGCGCCCGCACCAGGAGGACCTGGCGATCGAGGTGGCGAGGCGGAGACTCCCTGAGCTCATGAAGACCGTAAAGAATCTGGAGGCGAGGATCAAGGAGCTTGAAAATCTGCTGAATCCTGGAACTAGGCCGCGGGAATAAATAACTTTTCCACACCGACCTGGATTTGCTTAAATCTGCTAGGGTAGAAGGTTTTTGGACCTTGAAGGCGAAAGATATATAATAATTAATGTTGCAGGAAATATATCCAGAAGGTGGGAAAGAGTTCATGCCCGGAAGAATTGCTATGCCTGGAAAGCCTAAAAGGTCACGGGTCGTTGCCCCGTTTATTTCTACCCTCGCAGTATTTGTCTGCATGTTGGTGCTGGGCTCCATGTTGATGCCGGGAGTCGCTATGCCGGCATACGCTTGCGTTGGTGCGCGGCCTCTGGCCATGGGCGGTGCGTTTGTCGCCGTGGCCGATGATTCCTCGGCGGTTTACTGGAACCCGGCGGGCCTGGCGCAGCTCAAGTCCAAAGAGCTTTCGTTGACTTACACCCTTAACAACAGGGATACATTTAATTACGATGAGTTTCTGGTTTACGCTGAGCCTGACACCGGTAAAGGGGCAGGAGGCATAAGCTGGATCAAGGAGCACTACCTTCTTCGAGTGGATGACGCAGGGGAGTTGTACTATTCCAGCAACTGGTTTACCTATTCATATGCCAGGCGCCCATCACGTGATTTTTACGTCGGTGCAAATATCAGGTATGAGAAACACAGCCTCTATCGCCCCAATGTAGTGGAGGCGACGGGCAATCGGTGGGGCATTGACCTGGGCATGCTATACAAGGCCACCCCCAGGCTTTCGCTGGGGCTGCTCGTCCAGGATATAAACGGCTCGCCGGTCGCGTGGAGCGACGGGAGCGAGACCCTTACAGCTGTAAATATAAGGCCCGGTATAGCCTACCGGCCGGATAACGCGACCACGGTTGCCCTTGACCTCTATGATATAGCTGGTGAGGGTGGGCCGCCCGGCACGATCCGGTTTGGCGTCGAAAGGTGGCTGACGAAGAAGTTCGCCATCCGGGGCGGCTACTATCAAATCGACGAGACGAGCGGGTCGATCACGGCGGGGGTCGGCTACAGGTCTGAGAAGGATAACTTTGAGTTTGACTACGTGTTCCTCGGGCCGGGTCTCAGGGCTGGCGATAAGGGCCTTGGCAATACCCATCAGATAGGGGTGTCGCTAAGGTTTTGAGGTGATATGGTTTTCCTCAACCTCATCAGGTGCTACTCAAGGATATGACCGCGGTGATACCCATATAGGCCCCTTACCCTCCTAAGCTCCTGTTTTAACTTCTCTATCTCTTCCTTTTGCTTCTTCCTTTCCCCGGCAAGGGCGTCGTCGATGGAGGTGGGGACATGAGTAATGAGGGGAAACCTGAAGTCGGAGAAAAAACCGAAGTTGGTATCGGGCTTGTGGGATACGGGTTCATAGGGCGAGTCCACACGCTCGGGTATATGAATATATCCATGTACTACCGCGGCCTCGGGTGGAAGCCGAGACTTGCGGCCGTGTGTTCGAGGTCGGAGACCAACCGGCGCGAGGCCGTGGGGGAGGCGGGGTATGCGTGGTCGTGCGCGGATTTTCGCGAGCTTGTGGCGCGCGAGGATGTTGACGTTGTCGACTGCTGCACCCCTAACGATACCCATCTCGATATAGCCCTGGCTGCCCTGGAGGCCGGCAAACACGTCTACTGCGAGAAGCCGCTTGCCAGAAATGTAGATGAGGCGCGGCAGATGGCGGAGGCCGCAAGAGAGGCCGGGAGGCGGGCGGGCGTCAAGACGCAGGTAGCCTGCATCTACAGGTTCATCCCGGCGGTGATGCGGGCGAAGCAGCTCATAGATGAGGGTGCCCTGGGCAGGATATTTCACTTCAGGGCGGCCTACCTCCACTCGGGTTACGTCGACCCGATGCGGCCGGTCAGCTGGCGCCTGAGCAAGGCCCAAGGGGGCGCCGGCGCCATCTACGACCTCGGCGCCCATATTCTGGATCTCATGTATTATTTGCTTGGCGACTATGTGGAGGTAATGGCGTCGCTCGAGACGTTTATAAAGGAGCGTCCATCCCAGGCGGACCGGTCCGTGATGGTTCCGGTGGACGTTGATGATTTCGCCCTGATCCAGGCCAGGATGGAGAACGGGGCCATAGGAATCATAGAGGTATCCCGGGTGGCGACGGGCGCAAACGATGAGCTCCGTTTCGAGATTCATGGGAGCGGCGGCGCCCTGGCTTTTAACCTCATGGATCCGAACTGGTTGTGGTTCTACGATGATACGCGCCCTGGCTCGCCCATAGGCGGCCTGAAGGGCTACACAAAGATCGAGACCATACAGAAGTTCCCTGAGCCCGGCGGGTTCCCGGGCCCGAAGTTCGCCGTGGGATGGATAAGGTTCCACTTCGCGAGCGAGTATGAATTCCTGGCCAGCATCCAGGAGGGGCGCCAGACAACGGGGGCGACCTTTGAGGACGGGCTCCGGATTCACGAGGTAATGGACGCCGCCATGCGGTCCGCCGAGGAGCGGGAATGGGTAAAGGTCAACCATCGTAATTAGGAATGGGAAACGCCGAAAGTCTGTTGCAACCCCTAAGTTTCATAGAAGGCATATATCATATGACCAGTGATATGGGCAACATATAGTCTCCAGTCGTGTATCGTGTATGGAGGAATCTGCCGAAATATGTTGAATTTGGCCTCTGGAGCATACTCTAAAAGTATGCAGTCTTAAAGCATACAGCTCCGCCGGGGCTTATTTTTTTACCGGCCCCGCTCCCGCGGGGGCGGGGCACTCGTGCCTAGCGCGGGTTCGGGCTATGGCAGACTCGAATCAGCGGACTCGAGCCACACTTATACAATCTATATGTTTGGAAAGGTGGAGAGCGTGGCTGGAAGCCAGGTGTCAGAGGTTGGATTCAATTCAGGCGGTGAAGTTGACGTGAACAAGGCTGTGGAAATAGCAGATGGGGTTTATTGGGTCGGGTATAGCGATGAATCCGCAGGACTCCGCTATGGTAGAAGCCCGGAAAGCTATCCGGGCTTCTAATTTTTAGGTTTTTGGGCTTCATTGTCCGGCATGCCTGCCGTTGACGCACGCACGGCCCGGCGAATGAATATACTAAGGTAGCCGTCGAATGGAAGGGGGAGACTGCTATGTCCCAAGAGCTATATAAGGACAATTCCGATATGAATAGGGTCGCCGGCGGCAGTGGCGGCGATAGCGGCGCGCCGGAAACCGGAGCAGCCAATAGAGCGGTGAAGCCGCTTTCATATTATGGTGAGCTGGCACGGGCATATGTGCCGGTTCAAATCTACGGGGAGAGATTCAGCCCTGCTGAAGCCTTGATGCGGGGAACGATATTCCCCGAGCTCTATAGGCCCTATGAGCCATCACGCACATCCACACCATCTATTTAATATTTTGATACTTATTTAATACCTTGATAATTAATGCCGATGCTTTGATGCCAATGATTTGATGCTCCGGATGCCATGTTTGTCAACACGGCCGGATATGCCGGGAGTCTGTGTTGCAGTTGCGCCGGTGAGCAGGATGGCTCTGCGGTTCTGGTTAATCTTTCATGGACTCTGACGATGCGGGGAGGGTTGACCATGGATCAAAGACGTCAGGATTTACTGCGCATAATGGAACTTGAGTTTACAGCCATAGATCTCAACCTGTTCCTTGATACACATCCCCAGGACCAGCGCGCTCTGGCTGATTATAATGCCGTTGCCCAGGAACTTATGCGGGCGAGGATGACATACGAATCACGTTACGGACCGCTCCTGAATTATGGTTTAAGTCCAAGCGCAGATACGTGGCGCTGGATCGAAGAGCCGTGGCCCTGGGAGATCACGTTCGACAGGGAGGATTGATCATCTATGTGGGTTTATGAGAAAATTCTGGAATACCCGATCAGGGTATCCGGGCCGAACCCTAGACTAGCTAAGGATATCATCACCCAATATGGAGGGCCCGATGGGGAACTCGCAGCCTCGCTGCGGTATCTCACCCAGCGGTATTCTATGCCGATTCCGCAGGCCAAAGGGGTGTTGACCGATATAGGAACGGAGGAGCTTGCGCATATGGAGGTCGTGGCATCCCTGGTTTACAATCTCATCAAGGATGCTTCGATTGATGAGATCATCAGGGCGGGCCTTGACGCATACTACGCCGACCATGACCGTGCGTTATATTTCGTGAATGCAGCGGGTGCTCCGTGGACTGCAACCTACATCCAGTCGAAGGGGGACCCCATAGCGGATATACATGAAGATATGGCAGCTGAACAGAAGGCACGAGCTACCTACGAATACTTGATCCAGCTTTCGGATGACCCTGGTGTCACAGATGCATTAAGGTTCTTGAGGGAGAGGGAGGTAGTCCACTTCCAGCGTTTCGGTGAGACCCTCAATCTCCTTCACGAACACATGGAACGCAGGAGGGTGTTCTACTAAGCTAAGTTAGTGCGCAAACCAGACCTTCCGCAGGTGACAGCTAACAGTGCCGCACAGTGGCCGGGGTGTCTCGCATCCCTCCTCGTTAGTTCTGGGCTAGATTGGAGGGATGCTGATGGCAGTCGAGATTCTGAGGGAGAGATGGACGGGCAAGGTGCGTAAGGTGACCATAGGCGCCACGAAGGACGCCGTGGGACAGGGCGAGCGTGGTTAACTGTTACTCTATCATGGAGCGCGTTAGGCTCGGCTCGCTCCAGGGGGCAGGATGCTGGCGATGCCCGTCCAGGTGGCGCGGAGGGCCGGGGGCATGTAAATGCTGAGCTGGCGGAACAGAGGAATGCCGCCAGCTCAGCGTGCAGCAACTGCTGATATTGCTACACGGAAAAGTCCGGCGGACTTCAGGTCCCGTTAGGCAAAAAATCCTGATCGTCAATCCTTTATGGTCACCGCGTTATTCTTGATCACATCCCTGTACCAGAAGGCGCTCTTTTTCCAGATGCGATCGCGGTCGGGCGAGCGATAATCGACGTAAATGAGCCCGAAGCGCTTGCTGTAGCCGTAAGCCCATTCGAAATTATCCATCAGTGACCATACGAAATAACCGGCGACATTGACGCCGTCCTCTATCGCACGGTGAACCTGGATGAGGTGGGCCTTAATATAGTCGAGGCGACCGTCGTCCTCTATTTTGCCCGCTTCATTAACCCGGTCTTCATAAGCGGCTCCATTCTCAGTGATGTAGAGGGGTACGTCGCCATAGTCGCGCCGGATGCGGGATAAAAGGTCGTAGATGCCTTCGGGGTATACCTCCCAGCCCATCTCGGTGTACTTACCTTCGGGCCGTACCAGCGCGCCTCCAGTTATGCGATCCACCGGGCTTGCGGTGCCCTCGTCGCCCGGCCCGAGAGCGCGGATCACGTTTCTGAAATAGTAGTTTACGCCAAGGAAGTCCACCGGGGACCCGATCAGTTCAAGATCCCCATCTCCCGTTTTTGGAGGGGCGACCTTCTCGTCAAATAGCACCCATATGTCTTCAGGATAGGTGCCTTTGAAGATCGGATCCAAAAACCACCTGTTGCTGGTGCCATCCACCCGCCGGGCGGCGATAATATCTGATTCATCGGAGGATGCGGGGTATACGGGATGGAGATTCAGCGTTATCCCAATCTTGCCACCCTTTATACCTAAATCACGGAATGCCTGGACGGCCTTGCCGTGTGACAGTAGGAGGTGATGGGATACCTGGATTGCGGATGAGAGGTCTTTGAGCCCCGGCGCGTGCACGCCGAGGGCGTGGCCGGCATAAGCGGTTGCCCACGGTTCATTATGGGTGATCCACATCGGGACCCTATCGCCGAGCTCGTTGAACATTATGGAGGCATATTCTGCAAAATAGTCTGTCGTGGCCCTGTTGATCCAGCCCCCTTTATCCTGTAGCGCCTGGGGTAGATCCCAGTGATACAAGGTAATGGCGGGCTTTATATCCGCTTCGAGGAGCAGGTCCACGAGGCGGCTGTAAAAGTCGAGGCCCTTGCGGTTGACCTGGCCCTTGCCTGCGGGGAGCACGCGCGGCCACGAGATGGAGAAGCGATAGGCCGTCACGCCGAGGTCCCTCATGATGTGAACATCGTCGCGATACCGGTGATAGTGGTCGCAGGCCACATCGCCCGTGTCACCGTTCAGGATATTGCCTGGCGTGTGGGTGAAGCGGTCCCATATCGATTCCCCCTTGCCATCTTCGGCTGGTGCGCCCTCGATCTGGTACGCGGCCGTTGCAACACCCCATAGAAATCCCCTGGGGAATTCATACTGGCCCATAGAGTTCAAGCCTCCTCAAGTTTATTTATACTCTCCCGTACCTTGACATTATGTAGCAATATTTTACCATTCTATTCTACTTTTCTGCACTCTTTCCTGCTTTTCAAAATGGGCTATATCGAGGTAAAAATACTATGTCGATGTGGCCAGGAGCGTCTTGGGCCAAGGGATATCCCGGGTTGTTGCCCATTTTCTCCGTCGCTCCAGCTATTCATACTGAGGTTTTGACATAAGGTTGGCTACAGACTAGGCAGCTCTGGGTCGGACCTGCAAAGGAAGTAGGCAGGTTAACCCGTGAGCAGGGGCAAACTGCCCAAGAATATTGGCAGGATGGCGGCAATGAACCACCAGATATTAGGCAACCGGCATCCTGTAGCACCTTATGTCAAAACCTTAGAGGCTGGATGTTCCAAGGGATGGATAGAGAGACTGATTTACCCTGTTGCGATTCCGGTACGGATGATAAGGAGGATATATCATAATCGCGTCGAATTAGGCATTACAGTATATTTTTTTGATGGGAAGGCCGGTTACCTGTCGTGTTTCGCATTTTAGCCATTATTGGGTAGATTGTACCGGCGAGAATTCAAGGTGAGGGCCGGTTGCGGGTGAGATTAATTTCAATTGATTTCGGTTTGATGAACGGTGCGGGGGGAGGTAAAGAATCATGAAGATAGCGGTGTTGGCGGTCTACGCAATTGTGCTTGCGGTAATGGGCTACATAAGCAGGCGCCGCTCGAGGACTCTCGAGGATTTCTTCCTGGGGAATCGAGGGATCGGACCCTGGATGTCAGCTTTCGCTTACGGGACAACCTATTTTTCGGCTGTGATCTTCATCGGCTATGCAGGACGCATCGGGTGGGGTTTCGGCGTATCGGGGCTCTGGATCGCTCTCGGGAATGCCTTGATCGGCTCCTACCTGGCGTGGAGGGTCCTTGCGAGGCGAACGCGGGAGATGACGTCCCGCCTTGGCACCCGGACCATGCCCGAATTCCTGGAGGCTCGTTACGATAGCAGGGTTCTCAAGCTTTTTTCGGCCCTGGCTATTTTCATCTTCTTGGTCCCTTATTCTGCTTCTGTTTACATGGGGCTGAGTTACCTGTTCGAAGGCGTTTTTGGGATTCCTTATGTTTACGCTGTTACGCTCATGACCGTTTTGACGGCAGGGTACCTGGTCATCGGGGGGTATTTTGCGGTAAACCTCACGGACGCATTTCAGGGCTCGATCATGTTGCTCGGGGTTGTGATGATGATTTGGAAGATCCTGGCCCAACCCCAGGTGGGCGGGCTGATTGCGGGACTCTCGCGCCTGGCCAGCATCAACCCCAAGCTCGCAGGACCTGTCGGGCCTCCAGGCTTCTTCCCGCTTCTCTTCTTGGTTTTACTTACGAGCCTGGGCCCTTGGGGCTTGCCACAAATGGTACAAAAGTTTTATGCTATAAGGGATGAAAAATCTATAAGCCGTGCAATGGTGGTTTCGACCATATTTGCGCTGTGGGTCGCCGGGGCGGCGTATTTTGTTGGTTCGCTGTCGCACCTTTTCTTTACGCAGCTTCCTGCCGACAATGTGGGGCCCAACGCGGACCTCCTGATTCCTCAGATGATCACTATGGCGATGCCCGGGCTCGTCTCAGCGCTTATCCTGGTCCTCGTCCTCTCGGCGTCCATGTCCACCCTGTCGTCGCTGGTCCTGGTCTCGAGCTCGGCTATTGCCATAGACCTCTTGGGGAAGCGCCCTGGTTACAGCCGGGCGGTGCAGGACGGGCCGCAGCGCCTGGAGAGCGGCGCGCGGGCCGGCAGGGGCCGGTCGGGACAACAGAGGAAAGGGAGTCAGGCGCAGGCGAGCGTCCGCGACCGGGGCAGCCGGATGAGGGATGGGAGCCAACGGGACGGAAACGAGGAGAAGGATCAGTTGAGAAGCCTCTGGCTCATGAAAGGGCTGTGCGTGCTCTTTATCGCGCTCTCAGCGTTGATAGCATTCACCAAGCCGGCTTTTATCCTCTCGCTCATGGCTCTGTCGTGGGGTACCCTGTCCGGGATGTTCCTGGCCCCTTACCTCTACGGGTTATACTGGAGAGGTGTTACGAGGGCCGGGGCTTGGGCCGGCCTCGTGGCGGGCCTGGTCATTTCTGTGGGCCTGGCCTGGTATTTCAAGATGGATGCGGGCAAGATCCCAATGGCGGGCTCCCTTGCTATGCTGATCCCGCTCCTGGTGGTGCCGGCCGTCAGCATGGTTACGCGGAAGTACCCGGAGGCTCATCTCTCACGGATTTTCCAGCGCGAGCTCAGGCTAGGGCGAGGAGTCGAGCCTGCAGCTCTCGCGGCTACAAAGGAGTAAGGGGCTGCCAGCCCTGGCTCCTGGCGGGAACGCTAAGTTAGTGCGCAAAAATCTCTGCCCTTTTGGCACTCGCATAGGGTGTCTCGCATCTCTCCGCCCGGCGGACGCGGCTAAGTGTAAGTTCGAAGATTACTGACGTTTTCCCAGGGGTTGCCGGTGTTGCGTTCCGGGGACGGCGCGCTTGCGGCGCGCCTCCGTTGAAATTTGGCGCGAGGGCCTTGCCAAATTTCAAAAGGCCCCGTCACGCAATCACCGGCAACCCCTGGG
>DUMQ01000147.1 GCA_012839815.1 Bacillota bacterium
CGGTGCTTGCGTGACGGGGCCTTTTGAAATTTGGCAAGGCCCTCGCGCCAAATTTCAACGGAGGCGCGCCGCAAGCGCGCCGTCCCCGGAACGCAACACCGGCAACCCCTGGAAAAACGTCAGTAATCTTCGAACTTACACTTAGCCGCGTCGCCGGGCGAAGAGAGGGCGCAACGACCTTACACGTGGCTATCCGTGGCACGGCACCATTCTGACACATAGCGGGGTACCTTGAGGGGGAGGTGGGCAAGTAGCTTGCGAGGCGTACAGTCACGCGCCCTCCTTGAGGGCGTCCAGCAGGGCGGGGACAACCTGCATCACATCACCCACGATCCCGTAAGTCGCATACCGGAAGATGGGGGCGCTGGCATCCCTGTTGATGGCAACAATGATGTCTGCGGACGAAATGCCGACCATGTGCTGGATAGCCCCGGATATGCCGCATGCTATATAAAGTTTCGGGGAGACGACATGCCCTGTCTGGCCTATCAGGCTTGACTCGGGCGCCCAGCCAGCATCAACCACAGGCCGCGTGGCGCCTACAGCTCCGCCCAGCGCGCACGCGAGTTCCCTGATGAGGGCGAAATTCTCGGCGCTTCCCACGCCCCTCCCACCCGCCACGATGATCCCGGCATCGGCCAAGTTCTCACCGCCGCACGTCTCATTTACGTGCTCGATGAGACGGACGAGGGGTTCGGTGATATTCATATCAACCTTTATGACCTGGCCTGATTCCGTCCCATTTAGCCCTGCCCGGGCCAACCCCGCCTGCCCTTTTGCCTTCAAGATGCCAGGCCGTATCGTTGCCATCTGGGGTCGCCTTACCGGGCATGTTATCGAGGCCATAACATTCGCGCCAAAGGCGGGTCGGGTCTGGATGAGAAGCCGGCTCTCCCCGTCGATTTCGAGTTCCACGCACTCTGCGGTGAGGCCAGTATCAAGCCGCGCTGCAACCCTCGGCGCAAGGGACCTGCCGAGGGCCGTAGCCCCGACCAGCAGGATCGAAGGCCTGTATCGCGAGGCCAGCCCGGCAAGGGCGGCCGCGCACGGCTCATCCTGGAGGCGCGCAAACACGTTATTCTCCACCACATATATTCTATCAGCCCCGCAGGCCTTCAAGGCCTCAAGCGCTGCGGCCTCCGGTCCCCTCGGGTCCTCGATCGCATTCCTTACCAAGAATACACACGAAACCTCCTCCCTGAGATCGGCGGCAAGCCTCCTTGCCTCGTCCAGGAGTTCGTAAACCACGGGGTGGAGCTTCCCATTCTCGTGCTCCGCGAAAACCCAGATGCCTGAACCTGAAGGAATATTTGAAAACGCCATGGCTTATAACAACACCCTCGCCTCACGTAATTTGCCCAGCAGCTCGCGGGCCTGTTCCTCGGGGGTTCCCGTAAGGAACTCCCCCCGGGACTTCGGCCGTTCGGGCTCAAAGACCTTTACGACCCGGGTCGCGGAGCCTGCAAGGCCGGTCCTCCCTGCATCCACATCAAGGTCGGAAGCCCCCCACACTGTAATGACAGCCTTCTTTGCGCGCATCATGCCCTTCAATGAAGGGAGCCTGGGGGAATTGATCCCCTTCACAACGGTCACGAGCAGGGGCAACGGCGCCTCGACTGCCTCGTAGCCGTCATCCACCAGCCGCTCGGCCCTAACGCCGGCGACCTCCGGACCCTCCATGTCCAGGTCCAGCCTCCGCACTGATGTAATATGAGGGATGCCCAGCTTCTCCGCAAGCTGGGGCCCAACATGGCCTGTGTCGCCATCAGCCGACTTGTTGCCGCAAATGATCAACATGGTGCCCTGGTCTCCCCATAGCCTTCGTATAGCCGCCGCAAGCGTATAGGATGTGGCAAGAGTATCAGCCCCGGCGAATGCCCTGTCGCACAGGAGAACAGCCCTGTCGGCGCCCAGCGCGAGGGCATCCCTCAACGATGCTTCTGTTTGTGGAGGGCCCATGCTCACAACGGTGACCACCGGCGTGAATACGGGCGCGCTCGCAGTCGCGCCCTCCGTCGCCCCGGATTTGATTCTCTCCCTGATCCTCAACGCCTCCTCCAGGGCGTTCAGGTCAGGCGGGTTGATAATGCAGGGAACCCCTTCGCGTACGAGCGTGCCCGTTGCCCTGTCGATCCTAACCTCATCTGTCTCGGGCACCTGCTTCATACACACGGTTATGTGCAATGTCATATTCAATCCGGCAACCATTTTCAATCCAGCCAGCCCTTCTTCCTGAACAATAACAGTCAACCGCTCTCCCTCTTCCTGCGGGCCGCTTCCCTTATCACCGCAGGGCCGATTATGGATCTCTGGATCTGGTTGGTGCCCTCGTATATCTGCGTGACCTTGGCGTCGCGCATCCTCTTCTCAACAGGGTAATCACGCATATAGCCATAGCCGCCCAGGATCTGTACCGCGTCGGTGGTAACGCGCATGGCAACGTCAGACGCAAATACCTTGGCCATGGCCGACTCCTTCGAGAATTCCCGCTCGCCGGCGTCAATCATCCTGGCCGTGGCGTATGTAAGAGCCCGCGCTGCCTCCACCAGCGTCGCCATATCCGCCAGCATGTGCTCGATCGCCTGGAATTCACCAATCGGCTTGCCAAACTGGACCCTCTCCCTGGCGTAGGCCGCAGCCTCATCGAGCGCTCCCTGGGCTATCCCAACCGCCTGCGCAGCAACGCCAGGCCTCGTCCTGTCGAGCGTCTTCATCGCTACAAGGAAACCCTTGCCCTCGCGATCGAGGAGGTTCTCCCTGGGAATCCTGCAATCCTTGAAAATAAGCTCGCGCGTAGACGAGCACCGGATTCCCATCTTCTTCTCTTTCCTTCCGAATTCGAAGCCGGGCGTGCCCTTTTCCACAATAAAGGCGGTAACGCCCCTCACGCCCTTCGACCTGTCCACAGTAGCCAGCACCGTGTAGATATCGGCTTCGCCGCCGTTTGTTATCCATTGTTTCATGCCATTTAACACATAATGGTCACCATCGAGCACGGCGGTGGTTTGAATATTCCCGGCGTCGCTGCCGGCCTCGGCCTCGGACTGGGCGAAGGCCGCCAGTTTCCTGCCTGAAGCTATGTCTGGCAGGTACTTTCGCTTCTGGTCCTCGGTGCCAAACAGCAGGATTGGGTAGCCGCCGAGGGCACTCGATGCATAAGTGGTCGCAACGCCGGCGCACGCCCTGCTGAGCTCCTCGACAACCAGGCACTGCTCAAACACGCCCCCGCCGAGCCCGCCATATTCCTCCGGCACCCAGACGCCAAAAAGGTCCGACTCGGCAAGAATCTTCATAATATCCCACGGGAACTCCTCTTTCTCATCGAGCTCATGCGCGACAGGCGCTATCTTCTCCCTTGCTATCCTTGCAGCAAGGTCTTTAATCATTTGCTGTTCCTCGGTAAGAAAATAGTTCAAGCCAGCCACTCCTCTGCGAAGGATGATTTGCTGAAGGATCCACTCTAAGTTAGTGCGCAAAAATCTCTACCCTTTTTGGCACTCGCATAGGGAGTCTCGCATCTCTCCGCCAGGCGGCCTTGATCTCCGGCCCACCCAACAGCCCCGGCTGGAGATTACGGAGCGGCTTGCTCGACTAGGTGTAGGTTCCTTAATTTGTGCTATTTACCAGCACGTCCCAGGGGTTGCCGGTGCTTGCGTGACGGGGCCTTTTGAAATTTGGCAAGGCCCTCGCGCCAAATTTCAACG
>DUMQ01000148.1 GCA_012839815.1 Bacillota bacterium
CCAGACTTAGGATCTGGTGGGTAACCCCCGTGAGGGTTCAAATCCCTCCTCTCGCACCAATTTATTTTCAAGGGTTTCAGGGTTTTGGCAAAAACAACCTTCTCCTAAAAACCACCAATTGCCGCCCCAATCGCACGTGATGGTCCCCATGAAGGGTCCTGTAGTCTCTCCTCCCGTACATGATTGAGGCCGGGATTTATGGCTCCCGGCAGGCCCAATCCTTCCTTAAATCTCTCTGGTGATGCCTGCTCCGTCGATGTCTCTTGTAATGCGATGACCCAAGCTTCGTCGAATGTATTTGGCTGGGCATATTGAATTGACTGTTGCCCGCGAAAGGTCTGGGTATTTTTGCGCACTAATTCAGCTAACTACTTGTCACTTAATGGAAGTGTCACCGGTGAGGTATTGTCTTCATATGATAAGTCGGAGAGTAAGGCGTGATCATCCAGCCAATAGAATACAGAGGGGGTAAAACCCATGTCTAAGAGGCTATTCTATAACCTTTTTGCTACGGATGGTTTCATCAACCTTCCAACGGGTCCCACAGGAACCGAGCCGCGTAGACGGATATATGTTTTCGGTTTCGTCGGCGGTCTATTTAAGGTCCAAACAATATGCTTCGGCGGACATGAAGGTCCGGCTATGGTGGTAAACCCCCAGTTTGATACCACCGTGCCGGCGAACCTTGATGCCCTCAGGGGAACAGCAGTAATCCCGTCGCCAAGAATCGATATGGAAGTTGGCGATGAGTTATATATTACCCTTACCAACCTCGGGTTATATCTTACGACTCCTCCTATACTCGATCTTCATTCTGTTCATATCCACGGAGGCCACGTAGCCACCCAGGTCGACGGTGTTCCCGAAACCTCCTGGGGCGTGCCTGTGACTCCGCCTGGTATGCCGGCTATCACCGTGACATATTATTTCAAGCCGGAAAAGCCTGGAACATACTTCTATCACTGCCACCAAGAAGCTTCTGAACACGTTCAAATGGGTATGTATGGGGCATTGATTGTCTACCCATCTATGCAAAGCTTAGCTAAGGCGGGAATCGTGAAGGACCCTTCAACGGGACGCTGGTTGTGCAAGGGTAGGCCACAACCTCAAATCCCTATTAGTGCTACAAATAGGAACTTTGCATATAACGATATCAACTCATTCTTTAATAGTGACTGGGTGCTGTTATTCTCGGATATCGATTCGACATGGCACGATGCGGTATTTGCCCAAACAGACTTTAACCCGGTCAACTACAAACCGGATTACTGGCTGGTAAACGGGCGTGCCTTCCCAGACACCCTGTTGCCAACGACTCTGCCTGCATCGCTCGCGCCCGACTTCGGGTACAGTATTCCAGACGGATATGAAAGCTATGTAAGGGTATCAACAGGGAATCCTGCTACTCGTAGACCACCTGATAAATTCCTGCTACGCATGATAAACATCAGCTACCAACCGGTACCGTTCCATGTTCACGGCTGGCATGG
The DNA here is from genome assembly GCA_012839815.1 of Bacillota bacterium. Classification (GTDB taxonomy): domain Bacteria; phylum Bacillota; class SHA-98; order Ch115; family JABLXJ01; genus JABLXL01. The sequence continues at coordinate 1,491 of DUMQ01000148.1, forward strand.
TATGATAATCGGCAAGGATGCTAACCCACGGACAGCTGGTGAGATGAACTTCACCACTCTAGTGGGATCAGGAGAGAGTTATGACATACTCTATTCCGCTGATGACAAGAGGTCCATCTATGCAGATTACATCTTCTGCGGCAAAGCAGGCTTCCCGTCTTTAAAGCAGCAGATCGCTCAGGCTACAGAACAATCGATTGCGGCAGGTACTTTCATTCCACCATTTCCAGGCGCGACGGATCTATGGTCCAACATTATACTACAAACCGGCCTGGGCCAGGGGACGTTTATTCCCCCATATAACTGGGTGCCCTGGAACTATGGTTCTTCTACGGCAGACAACTTCATGTTCCCGCAGTTCTACCTAGCCCACAATCACGACGATTACAAGGTTACTAATAATGGTGTATATCCGGGCGGCCAGCTAATCCTCATCGAAACTGACTTCCCAGGATGTAATTATAAAAAAACTCCACCTATCATAACCGAGCGTCCTCACATCTGTCCGTGAGTACCGATTACATAGGGTCTTGGTCTACTTCTACTTGATACGGGGCGTCGTCGTAAGGACGCCCCTAAACCTGCTTTGGAACAGGGAATATTAGACAGCGGCCTCCCATACCCCCTGGCTATCGAGAGGCTTCAGGCGGCCATCCTTTATCCACCTTGCTCAGGAAGTCCACTTTACCATCTCTCGCTACAGCCGCCGGGAAGGTCATGGCATTGGATGCCTTCCCCCAGCGGCCATCCCGGTGGAGAACAAGAACGCCACCTATTACTCCTTTTTCTGCTTGGAGAACCTCTATGGCCTTCTCCGCCGCTTGCTGGGGGGATAAGCCGTCCTTAAGCCATTCCTCCACCCTCCGGGCGAGGAGGAGCTCCATGAAGGCCTCCCCCTTCCCGCTGCAGACCACGGCGCCCCATGTTCCAGCCCAGAACCCCGCCCCCGGCACGGCAGAGTCGCCGATCCTTCCCGGCGGCTTGTAAGCATACCCGCCGGTGGAGGTGCCACAGGCGATCCTGTACTGGTCGTCCATAACGATGCATCCCACGGTGTCGCATGGGAACTTCCCGGGACGTGAAGGGCCAGGGCGGCACATGGTAAACCCGGTGAAGGGATCCACGCCCGGAGGGTACCTCCCTTCGTTGGCGCGTATCGCCTCCCACACCTCCCTTTGTTCTGGCGACCTCAGATCCCGGGAGGGCGGCGCGAAGCCGCTCTCCCGGGCAAACCGGAGGGCTCCCGTCCCCGCCAGGAAGACCGCGTCCCCTTTCTCGAGAAGCCGCCTGGCTACAGAGATTGGATGCTCTACACCGGCGATCCCCGCCACTATGCCCAGGCGGTTTCCTGTGCCATCCATGATTGCGGCGTCCATTTCCACCTCGCCGAGGCGGTTGAGGACGGACCCGTACCCGGCGTTAAACATCGGGTCGTCCTCGAGCACTTTGATGGCCTCTTCTACGCCGGATAGGCAGCTGACGCGCGCTCCACCGGAGCCGGCAAGCACCGCTTTAAAGAGGGCGCGGCGCACAAGTTCGCTATCCTCGCAGTTTACGCCCCCATGGGCCAAAACAATGCTCACGATATCTACACCCTTGCCTCTACGCTCTTATCGACTCATACGCTCTTATCGACTCTCTGGCCTCCTGACTTAAACCGTATTTCCATCCTGCCTTTCGCATATCTTCTATGAACCTCACGACGACATCGACAACTACCTCCGTCATCATACGGCCCTTCTCCTTCGTGGCCCTGGTTGGATCCCCGGTCGCCCCTGTAGGTGTCAATTCACAGAAGAGCCACTTCACATCGACGTGAAGCGGCAGGCCGGGAATCACACCCCTGGCCTGGGACATATCCACCATCTCCGGGAAGAGGTAAAGTGAGATCGACGTCTCGCCTTCACCCGCATGCCCGAGCCCATCCCACACCTCAAAAGTCCCCTGGGGAAGCAGCCTACCGGGTAGCTCCCACCACTTGTCGAGGACTGCTATGAGCACGTCCGGGTGCACCACCTTGAACTCCCTTGCGGAGACCTCCAGCGGGGCTATATTGCCGTCATGTCCGTTAATGACCACTATCCGCTTGATCCCCCAGCGATATATGGAGGCAAATACATCATCAAGCACCCTTATGAGATTCTCCGGCCTGAGCGAGATCGAGAAGGGCAGGTGCTGGTAGTGCTCGCTCATTCCATAAAAGAGCGGTGGTATCACCAGGGTGCGCCCCGCCCGTTCGGCTATGAGTTTTGAGAGTCTGTATGCCACGTGGGTATCCTGCCCGAAGGGAAGGTGGTCCCCATGATTTTCCGTGGAGCCGACGGGCACAAGGGCTACCTCAAAATCCCCCTCCCTGTAATCCTTCCCCGTCATCTCCTCAATTAGCGTCTTCATGATACTTGCCCTCCCGATTGCTTATCCCTCCTGCTGGTGCTCCCCTAAAAGGCCCGAAATCCATTTAGAGTTTTTCAGCCGCTACCTCCGTCGCGAACTTGAGTTCGCCCCTTTCGACCTTGATGATGGTCACGCTCTTATCGGGCTTGCGCTCGCCGGGCTTGTAGCGAATGGTGCCGGTGGCGCCGTTGTAGCCGCTTTCCTTACCCAGCGCCTCGCGGATCTTCGCAGGTTCGGCGCTCCCGGCTCGCTTGATCGCCCTGGCGATCAACATTATTGCATCATAGCCTAGGGCCGCGAAGGCGTTCTCCGGCGCGCGCCCGTATCTTCCCTTGTAGGCCTTGGCGAAGTGCTGGACCGCGCTGGATGGGTTATCGAAAGACGTATGTGTAGCGAAGTATACCTCGTCTGCCAGCTTCTTACCGGGGACCTCCACGATGAGCGGTGTGTCAAAACCGTCACCACTTAATATGGGGGTGGAAATGCCGGCCTCGCGGATCTGCTTGATTATGACCCCTGCATCGCCGGGGATGGCTGAAACAAAGAGTATATCCGGCGGCGGGGTGATCGTCTTGAGCCGCGCTATCTGGGAGGAATAATCCTTATCCCCCGTCTGGTAGAAATCCTCAAGCACGATGGCTTTCGGCCCGGCCAGTTTCGTGAACCTCTCCTTGAAGAACTTGGAGAGGGCCAGCGTGAAATCACATGCATTGTCAGTCAATACCCACGCCCTGCGAGCGCCGAGCGTGTCATGTGCATAGGCTGCTACTGCATAAGCCTGGGCATCATCGCCGAAAGGTGCCATGAACATGCAGTTGCCGATCATCTGGGGCAGGTCAGGGAGAGTCGCTCCTGACGTGACGAAGGGTATCCCGGCCTGCTGGAAGAGGGGGGCCGCCGCCAGGACGAAAGTAGTATCACCATAGCCTATTGCGCTTACGACCTTCTGAGATACAAGTTGTCGCGCAGCTGTGGCAGAAGCTTGCTGTTCGCTCTTGGTATCAATGGCTACTAGCTCGATCTTGCAGCCCAGCAGGCCTCCGGAAGCGTTGATCTCCTCCACCGCTATCCTGGCGCCATTCAATGCCGGTGCATCGATTGATGCGAACGCACCGGTGAGATTGTAAAGGGCGCCTATCTTAATAGGTTCAGCGGCAAGAGAGGCCCCGCCAAAGGCAAGGCCGACCAGGGCCAGCATCACAAGGAGCATAAAAATCGCTCTCTTCATCGCAATAACCCTCCTTAATAGAATCTTGATATAATTCCGACATAATGCACCTTAGAACCTTAGATGAGATAACCTCAGACCCCGATGACATCCTCAGATCCCGAGAATTTACAATTTTGATTTAGGTTCGCCTCCGGTTCTCACCCTCCTTTGCATCCTCCGGCGCACTTGGGCTCCTGGAAACCCCGAAACTCCGCACTTTTACCAAGGCAGCGAGATTGAGTTCATTATGTCCCATGATCCCCTCAGGCCTGTAGATCAGGATGACTATGAGGATCGTGGCGGTGATGAGCTGAATGAGGCCATATAAGCCCAGGGTGGTCTCGATGGGCCGGAGAAGCTCGGCGAGCACAGACATAACGGCCGCGCCGATTATCGCCCCTGTAATGCTCCCGCTCCCGCCGATGACAACCATGACGACCAGGTTAAAAGCCATGGGGACCCAGAAGGTCCTTGGGGTTATTGCAGTAACCAGGTGGGCCCAGAGACCGCCTGCGATACCGGCGAAGAAGGCACCGGTAACGAAGGCGAAGAGCTTATATTTAGTCAGGTGAATCCCCATCACGCTGGCGGCTACCTCGTCTTCCCGGATGGCCAGGAGGGCCCTGCCGAATGAAGAATTGAGAATGCGCCAGCACACGTAGACGGTGATCACCGCCCATCCAAATACCAGCCAGATGGTCGTCGCAGCGGGTATCCCGTTTATTCCCAGCGGGCCCCGGGTAATGTCACGTAGGTTCGTTATGAGGTTGCTCATGATTATGATGAACCCGAGGGTGGCAAGGGCCAGGTAATGCCCCCTCAGGCGGAGGACCGGGAAGCCAATTACAACGGCTGCTATTGATGCAGCTATTCCCCCGGTGATCAAGGCCGGAAGGAAAGGAATCTCTATGTGGGCAAGCCAGGCCGGGAGGTTGGGAAGCATAAGGGGTTTCCGGGCAACCGGGAACGTAAGCAATGTAGCCACGTAAGCCCCTATCGCCATGAAGCCGGGGTGCCCCAGGGAGAAGAGCCCGGTGAAACCGTTGGTTAGGTTGAGGCTAACCGTGAGGATGATGTAGATTCCTATGAATTCAATAATGGAGAGGTAGTATGGGTTCAGGAAAGCCTGTGCAAGGGCCAGCATCCCGGTAAGGAGGAGCAACATGGCCAGCGTCATCCACCTTAGCGGCATCCACGTCACGAAACGGTATATTAAGCGCCTTAAACTGAAATAATCTATGAAGGGCCTTAATTCCATTTTACTCCTGCACCCCGCTTATTGCCCAACGCTTATTGCCCAGCGTTTACTGCCGCCTCCATGGTTATTCTTCCACCTCTACGCTTCGCCCCAGGAGTCCTATGGGCCGCACGAGCAGGACCAGCAGAAGGAGGCCGAAGACGAATGCATCACGGTAACCTGAATATTGAGGCGGGAGGAGACCCACAAAGAGGACCTCGGAAAGGCCAAGGAAATACCCACCCAGGAGGGCGCCAGGGAGGCTCCCAACCCCGCCTATAACCGCCGCGACGAAAGCCTTCAGCCCGGGGATAAACCCCATCAAGGGATCCACCTGGCCATACCGACCTCCCCACATGACGCCGGCGATCGTAGCAAGCGCGGATCCGATAGCAAATGTGACTACGATAACCTTGTTCACATTAATCCCCATCAAGCGGGCTACCTGGAGGTTTTCGGCCGTTGCCCGTATAGCGATCCCCATCTTTGTACCGCGGACGAACAGGTTTAACAAGATTGCAAAGACAATGGCAAGGAAGGGGATCACCAGGTCTATGTTACGGATCCCCACCGGCCCCAGGGTAGTAATGCGAGACAGGAAATCCGGGATTCGCAAGGTCCGCGGCTGGGCCGTCAGGGTAAGAATCCCAAGATTTTGGAGGAATGAGGAGACGGCGAGGGACGTAATGAAGCCGGTCACCTGGGGTGCAGTCCGTACCGGGCGGAATGCTATCCTCTCTAGCACTACCCCGGCGAGACAGCCGGCAAGGCCGACCAGGATGACCATCGCCCAGAAGGGGAGAGCGCTCGAACTCAGGAAAAGCGCAAGGAAGGCTCCGACCATGATGATATCCCCGTGGGCGAAGTTTATGAGTCGCAGGATGCTATAGATCAGCGAAAATCCCAGCGCCACAAGGGAGTATATGCTCCCGAGGACGAGGCCGTTTATAACCTGCTGGATAATGTATGGAATAGATATTGCCACTGGGTCATACCTCCATCCTGGCCCCCATCTCGGGTGACAGGGCTCCACCCTGCCGGGCTCAACCGGGCTATTCCACTGAGTTCTATCTAGGTTCTATCTGGGGTCTACCCGCCCAGGTAGGCCCTTTTCACCCCGTCGTTTGCCAAGAGTTGCACCGAATCCCCCTCCAGTAACACCTGGCCTGTCTCCATCACGTAGCCCCTGTGGGCCACCTCCAGGGCCATGCTGGCGTTCTGTTCTACAAGAAGAATCGTGGTCCCTTCCTTGTTTATCGAGGCTATGGTGGAGAATATCGCCTCTACCATCATGGGCGCCAGTCCCAGGGACGGCTCATCCAGGAGGAGCAGCCTGGGCCGGCTCATCAAGGCTCTCCCCAGCGCCAGCATCTCTTGTTCGCCGCCGCTTAAAGTCCCGGCGTATTGCCTTCTTCTCTCTTTCAGCACCGGGAAGATATCGAAGACCCTATCGAGCTCCCTTTGGATCTCATTGCGGTTTTTCTGCAGGTAAGCGCCAATCAGGAGATTTTGGATGACCGTCAACCGACCGAAAACCTGGCGTCCCTCCGGGCAGTGGGAAATCCCGAGAGCCGCTACTTTCTCCGGCTCCAGGCCCGTGATGTCACTCCCGGAGTAGATAACCTTGCCGCTCCTCGGTTTCAGGAGGCCGGAAATCAGGCGAAGAGTTGTCGACTTGCCGGCACCATTGGCCCCGATGACGGTTACTATCTCCCCCGGGTGTAGAGCAAGGGATATACCCTTCAGGGCATGGACTCCTCCATAGTAGAAATGGACATCCCTAAGTTCGAGGATGGGTTGTAAAAACGTTGGTTTCTCCTTCAAGGTGCAGCTTTCTCCTTCAAGGTGCAGCTAAGTGAAGTGCAGCTTCTTCCTCAGGTTGCGCGCCGCACGCTGGTCAACCTTGTGCCGAGATATGCCTCAATTACCTTGGGGTTATTCTTGATAGTCTCCGGCGGTCCCGATGCGATAAGCTCCCCCTTGTTGAGGACGTGGATCACCTTGCATATGGACATAACGAATTTCATATCGTGCTCCACAAGAAGGACGGTCAGGTTAAAATCGCTCTTGACCTTGTGAATAAGTTCGAGAAGTTCTGCAGTTTCACTTGGATTCATCCCCGCAGCCGGTTCGTCCAAAAGGAGGAGCCTCGGGCGCGGAACGAGGGCCCGCGCGATCTCAAGCCTCCGCTGGTAGCCATACGGGAGGGAACCCGCCGGCATCCCGGCAAGGGCGTCGAGTCCAAAAAGTCCCAGGTACTCCATGGCCTCCTCCGTGACCTGGCGCTCGACCTTGCGGAATCTTGGAAGACCAGCGAGAGCATGGAGGATTGAGTAGTTGCACTTCATGTTATATGCGATCATAAGATTGTCTAGGACGGTGAGGCGCTTCAGGAGCCGGGTATTTTGAAAAGTCCGGGATATTCCCAGGCGTGCTATAATGTCGGGCCTGCGCCCTGAGATGATGCTACCGTTGAATCTCACATAGCCCGTAGTGGGGCGCAGGAGGCCGGTTATAATGTTAAAAACGGTAGTCTTGCCGGCCCCGTTGGGGCCTATGAGGCCGGCGAGCTCGCCCTCGCAGATGTCGAGCGAGACGTCGGAGAGGGCTACCAGACCTCCGAAGACCTTCGTAAGGTTAACGAGTTGAAGGAGAGAATTCCCTCCGGGCATACGTCATAGCTTCCCTTCGAGGTTTCTCGTGCATAGTATTTATGTATGAAGTAGCTCCGTAATCAGGACAGGGTGCCTGCCCGACGACGCTCTCTCATCTTCAAACACATCAAATCCTTTTAAGTGAGTTCGCATTAAATAACCTAAACATAAATTAGATTTGATAAGCACTATTGTAAGACTTATATTGAAATTATAATCTAGATGCGGACGAGTGTCAAGATGTAGAAGCCGCCAGCTGAGTTACGGGTTAATTCTGTCATTCCCACCCCGCCCTCGCTCGGGGCCGGCAGGCAGGAAACATTGACAACGAAAACATTGACGACGGATAACAGACGACGGGACGACGGAAACTATTGTCAAGCGTCAATGACTTTGTCACCCGAAACTAGTCTGTGATTATGTCACCGATGTAGATAATTAAGGGGTTGGCTCCGGCCCGGGCCGGAGGCCAAGAGAGTCAGCAGCGTGTGGCTGTCACCGTCTCTTTGGCGGTATAGCGAGTCCTTGGTATGGGTGCCCATTTGCGCCATGGGTGGTTTGGCCCCGGTTTGTAAGAGGACGTAGA
>DUMQ01000149.1 GCA_012839815.1 Bacillota bacterium
GCCTTGCCAAATTTCAAAAGGCCCCGTCACGCAAGCACCGGCAACCCATGGAAAAACGTCAGTAATCTTCGAACTTCGAACTTACACTTAGCCGCGTCCGCCGGAGGAGAGATGCGAGACACCCCGGCCACTGTGCGGCACTCACTGTGCGGCATTGGTAGCTGTCACCTACGGAAGGTCCGGGTATTTTTGCGCACTAACTTATGTGCATGGAGTGGCAAGAGTCTTACCACCCTGAGGCTCCGACCCGGGCAGGCTGCTGGCTGGCTGGCAGGAACGTGACCATCAGGCAGGCCATAAAGCCATGGCCAGCCATAGGCCCCTAGCTAGGCATAGGGCTATACATAGATGTATAGTAGCCTGTAGACCACAATTTTTACATACACTCGAAGCCTGCCGTTCTCCCGTTCTCCCTCCCCCTTGCCTTCGTGGCATTTTATGGTATAATATCAATGATATCCTTTTGAGTCGGAACGCTTCGTTGATTTATTCCGTTGATCTATGTTATAGGATACAAGCTAGTAAATACACCCCGTTCCCCAACGGCGAGGGGGTTAGATGAATATGCAGAGGCTGCTAAACTTCTCTCCACCCGAACTTAAAATTTCCTCCCAATTCAACCCTGATAGTGATGTTGTGCTTTTCCAAGGTGACTGTCGCGAGCTTCTCGCGACGATACCGTCTGGCTCCATGCAACTCGTGGTTACCTCGCCACCCTACAATATTGGGAAACCATATGAGCGACGTCTTGATCTAGATGATTACCTGCACCAGCAGGCGGAGGTTATTCACGAATGTGTTCGCACACTCACGGATCGAGGTAGCATCTGTTGGCAGGTAGGGAATTATGTCAATGATGGTGAAGTTGTACCCCTTGATATAGCGCTATACCCTATCTTTAAGTCCCTTGGCCTCAAGCTTCGTAATCGTATTGTCTGGCATTTCGAACATGGACTCCATTGCTCAAGGAGGCTTTCGGGTAGGCACGAAACGATTCTGTGGTTTACGAAATCAGACGATTACGTTTTTAATCTCGATGCCATTCGCGTTCCTCAGAAATATCCCAAAAAGAAATATTACAAGGGGCCTAAGGTGGGTCAATATTCTGGACACCCCCTAGGCAAGAATCCAGGGGATGTGTGGATAATTCCCAATGTAAAGCATAATCATGTCGAGAAAACCTGCCATCCTTGTCAATTCCCCGTGGAGTTAGTTGAGAGGCTGGTGTTATCCCTTACAAATGAAGGCGACTGGATTCTGGATCCTTTTATCGGGGTCGGGTCTACAGCCGTTGCTGCTGTGATGCATGGACGAAAGGCCGCCGGGGCTGATATTGTGGCGGAGTATATAAATATTGCTCAAGAGCGGGTAACGCTCGCGAGTGAGGGCAAGTTGAAGACAAGACCAATGGACAAGCCTGTGTATACCCCGCCAGGAAACGATGGGCATAGAGGGGAGCTCAATGGAGTACATGCGGAATATGGGACATAAGGTGCAGCGCTGTGTAGTCGCGCCATTATTGTTCTTGTTCTAGATATCACACAGATCACCATTGGAGGTAACACGTCGTCATGAAAGTATTCCTCGTCCGTCATGGGCAGACCAAGTGGAACAAGGATAGCATATGCAGGGGGAGGCTCGATGTGGAGTTAGACGAGACAGGCATCAACCAGGCCGTGGCAACAGGCAGAGCCCTCAGCCACCTCAGGTTTGAGGCCGTATATTCCAGCCCGCTTGCAAGGGCCATGAGGACCGCCCAAGAAATAGCGGCCTTTCACAACTTAAATGTGACGCCTGTCGACGGGCTTATCGATATTGACTTTGGCGAATGGCAAGGCCTCACCATCGAGCAGGTGAGGCAGAAGTACCCTGATATATACAGGCTCTGGCAAAAGGAGCCGCAAAACGTCCGCTTCCCCGGCGGGGAGAGCCTGGACGAGGTAACGCAGCGCGCCTTGAGTGCCATGCAGGGCATCATAGCCAGGCATCCCGAGGGGAATATAGTCATGGTGTCCCACCGGGTCGTGAACAAGGTCCTTCTATGCGCCACGCTCGGCCTGGACAATTCGCACTTCTGGCTGATCGGCCAGGACACGTGCTGCATCAATGTGATTGAGCCGGCTTATGATCGGTACATAATTCACACGCTAAATGACACATGTCACATAAAGAAGCTCGGTGAGGTGCCAACGCTCCGATATTTTTAGACCCCCTTAACCAGGAGCACTTCACGGCCCCAGGCCTCGGGATTCCGCGACCTCCACTACGCCCCGGGGCGTTGGCCATAGCTATGCACCTGCTATATACTTCCCGGCCTCGACCGCCGCGATCGCCCCGTCCGAAACGGCCGTGACGATCTGCCGGAGCCCCTTCTGCCGGACATCTCCGGCGGCAAAAAGCCCGGGCACATTCGTCCTCATGGCCTCGTCAGTGATTATATAGCCGCGTTCATCGAGCTTGACCTGCGGCGCACCCGCGCCCCCGGCATCCCCGGGACGCCCCTCCAGGAAGCCTGTATTAGGGCGGCTCCCAATATAAATGAATATTCCATCGACCGGCAGCTCCTTGATTTCGCCGGTCTTCGTACTGCGCAGGCGGACCCCCTCCACACGGTTCTCTCCAATTATCTCCGTGACAACGTGGCTCCATTCAAAGGCTATCTTGGGGTTTGCAAAAGCCCGCTCCTGGACGACCTTGGTCGCCCTGAGAGCATCCCGCCGGTGGACCACCGTCACCACGCTGGCAAACCTGGTAAGAAATATAGCCTCCTCTATTGCCGAGTCGCCGCCGCCCACGACGACGACACGCTTGTCCCTGAAAAATGCCCCATCACAGGTTGCGCAATATGATACCCCGCGCCCCCTTAACTCCTCCTCACCGGGCACACCCAGCTTCATCGGCTCGGTCCCGGTGGCAACAATGACCGCCCTGGCCGTTCGGTTGCCGTTCGAGGTTGTGATGGTAAAAGACCCGTCCGCCCCACCCGGTCCACCCGGCCCGCCCGGTAACGGTGCCCCAAGCCCTGTAACATCAGCCTGCTCGACCTCAGCCCCAAACTTCCGCGCTTGCTCTTCCATCCGCTGCATGAGATCGGGCCCGGCTATAGTCTCCGGGAAGCCGGGGTAATTGTCGATATGAAAGGTTGTAATGGCAAGGCCCCCAACAGCCCCCCGCTCCACTAGAAGCGTCCTGAGCCGGGCGCGCCCGCCGTAGATGGCCGCGGAAAGTCCTGCCGGTCCACCCCCAATAATTACCAGGTCATAATCTGCCAATGCTGCCACCTCTTTCTCTACCTCTCTCTCTGCATCCAATTTTAGTATTTCCGGAGCCGCCAGGCAATAGCCTGTTCCCGCATCCTGTTTCGGCACCCTATTCCTGTATCCTCTCCCCGCACCCCATCCCCGCCATTCCCGCACCTATCCTCATGCACTTCATGCCCTTCCATGCCCTTTGCCAGGTTGACATCTTAAACTAAGTTGGTAGGCAAAAGGCTGTTGATTTTTCTCACATAATAAAACGAAGTTCTGGACGGTAACTAGGGCGCCTGCATCTCTTCCCCCAGGCGGCCTCAATTTCCGGCTAAATAGCTATCGGCCCTCAGCCCTCAGCCAAAAGTACAGAGTGGAGAGTGGAAAGTTACAGAGTGGGCCGCACGGTGAAGCTCTCCATGATCTGGTTGAAGATATCAGCGCGCTGGTCGAAGCCCCTCTCCGGATAGAGGACTATAGCCTCATAGCCTCTAGCACCTTTCTGCACCAGCATGATGGTTTCCCGCCACGCAATGCCATCCCCATCTTGCCACCCCACGGAGGTTATGGCACCCGGGCACTCGTCGCGCGTCAGTGCAACCGGCTCGCTATACAGCTTGTAGCCCGGCCACTCCTCCCTGCCCCTCCCGGTGAAAGCCTGGAGCCTCTCGAGTGGGGTCATCTCATCAGCCGGGTCGATATCATATGCAGTAATCTGGAGGTTTCCCCAGCCACCTATCTCAACAAAGAGATTTTCGGCCTCGTTGCCGGTTTCAGTCTTAACCCACAGGGACGGGACCTTAATAGCATATTCACCGCCCGGGTCGACAAATTCGTCAAAACCAAGCACTTTGAGGGTGACGGCTGGCACGCCATCCCTGGGGGCTGGGCCGTACGAGAAGTCCCTAAATAACTGCATCATGGTCTCACGTTTGTTATTATACTCATCCCTTGGCGCACAATACTGAACCGCGTAGTTGAAGCCCTCATGCTGAGCGTAGAGGCCAGCCTCTATAACATCAGTGCCATCCTGGTCCAAGTACTCATATTCCGTGAGGAGGCCCTCAACCCCTTCATTCTTGAAGGGCTTGGGGTCGCTGATTACAGTGAAGCCTTCCTGGTTATCCCTTGCATAATCGAAGAAACTGTTGACAAACGCCTCGACGCCACCCTCCCCCTGATCTGGATAAAGCACATGAATGAATATGGCCTCGCCATTCACCGGCCCGTGAAAGATCGTCGTGGTAGCTGTCATCTCATCAACGCGCTTATCCCAGCCCTGCGGCACCTTTATAACGAACCGCCTCGCGGGGTCGACATATAGCCTCTGAAGCTCACTAACATTGCCACTACTGGTCACCTGACCGCCGGCAAACCCACTGCCTGCAAATGTGACCGCAGGCGTGAAGACTGGGGGCATCGCCATCATCCCCAATAATACAAGCACAATGAATCCGATTATAATAGGGGTGGCAGAGGCGGGTAAGGGCCTGGTCGCCGTTGTGAACGTCCTGTATAGCATTTCCCACGTCTCCTTCTAAATCTTGATACGGTCCGGTTCTATCTCCAGGTTCCCTTTCGGGGACGGCTGTAGATTGCCAAACCATTGAGACATTCGCCACTCTCCTTCAAAAACCTCCTTCTTCATGAAATAATTACCGTTGTTACCTGGTTGTTGCTTGGCCCCGTGAAGTCGATGAACCCCGTGAACCCCGGCCAGACGCCGGTCATCGCTCAGCGCGGTCGCCCTCGCGGTAGCCCTGGTCGGGCCCCCTGGCCCGGCCTCCTGGGCCTTGATTTTACTTTCTCCCAAAAGACCCTCAATGGCGTCCTCCTGGCGACGTCCTCGCCTGCGATGAGATTGACCCACGCGATCTCATCAGCGTCATAAATTACCGCGAGGCGCCCGACCACACTTCCCTTCCTGATCGGAGCCTCTATATTCTCGTCCAGGATGACCCTTTGCTGCAGGAGATCCCGTTCCTTCTTCCTTATAATCACGTCCAGGTCCCGCGCCGCAAGGAGGGGGACGTCCCGCTTCATCCCCTTCGCCACAGGAGTCTCAACCACCAGCTTGCCCGCCCTCACGACTGGGACGACATCGAACTCATTAAACGCGTATTCCAGGAGCCTCGCGGAGTCGCTCCACCGCGCGGCGCTGTTTAACACAACAGATATGAACTGGCACCCCTTGCGCGTGGCCGAAGCGACAAGGCAATAGCCGGCAGCAGAGGTCGTCCCCGTCTTTACGCCGTCCGCTCCCTCGAAGCTCCATAGGAGGCTGTTTGTGTTGGCAAGCAACCTCTTTTCCTTTTTCTCCTTATCGCCGAGCTCGATCTCAGCCTCTTTAGTGCGGACGATCTCTGCAAACTTGGGATATTTAAGGCCGTATCTCGCCATCAACGCCAGGTCAAACGCGCTCGAATAATGCGCAGGATGGTGGAGGCCATGCGGGTTCCTAAACTGGGTGTGCCAGGCACCAAGCTTCCAGGCTTTGACGTTCATCATTTCCACAAAGGCTTCCTCCGAGCCCGCTATGTGCTCTGCAATGGCGACGCACCCATCATTGCCAGACCTCAACATGATGCCCCTGAGGAGATCCTCGAGGCGAATCTTATCTCCGGGTCTGAGCCATAAAGATGATCCCCCGATGCTCGCTGCGCGCCTGCTAACCGTTACAATGGAATCCAGGTCGCCGTGCTCTATAGCTAGGATCGCGGTCATGATCTTCGTGGTGCTTGCGGGGGGGCGCCTCTGGTGCTCATTTTTGGCATACAGAATCGTCCCCGTCCTGCTTTCCATTAGGATTGCCGACGCGGCGGTGACATGGGGCCCGGAAGTATAATTTGGCACGTACACAACCTCGGGATAGCCGCGAGTCTGGGAATAACGCCTGGCGATGGTTCTCACAGAGAAATCCGGTCCAACAAGGCTACGCACAAGCAAGACGAGTAGAAGACAGGTGGTCATTATAGAGGCAAGTACCAGGGCGAAAAGGGCTATCAGTGATCGCCTTGGGATGAACATGATCGGCACTCCTCGCAGTCACGCGGTAGTCACGCGTCCACTGTATAGATATTCCCTGGCCTCCCGGCGCAGACCAAGAGAAAATCACCCGCGAATTCAAACTTTAGTTGGAAGGAAATGGTGAAGAACAAAACGAATTGTCATGCCAATAATTTCAAATTAAGGAGGTATGCCCCTTGCGACCATGTGTTTTGTATACCTTATCCATCGTCCGGCAATTCCAGAGCCTGCGCTATAAGCCCCATGAGGGTGGTCGCCGGAGGACGATACCGAGGTACGGTGGTGCGGCCTTAACAAGATTTACCTTTACCATCCTGGTCGCATCCCTCTGTTCTGCTGTCATCCTTATCTCCCTGGCCCTCCCTGCGGTGGCGGCCCCGTCATCGAGTCAAACTATGTCAGTCACCTGTACGATCGCGAATGCGCTGGAGGCTTCTTTTCCAGCAAATATCGACCTGGGTGAATTGTCGCCGTCCTCTACATTCTTCGAATCCCCCGAAGGGATCATCACGGTTTGGAGCAACGCTCCCTGGGGTATAAAGATCAAGTCCGACAACGCCGATGGCCGACTGATGGAATGGAACGGCACGAATTATGTGTCGCCGGGCGGTAAGACTCTCGGGCATCCCCTTGAGTGGAAAGGACCCACCGGGGACTACGCCCCTCTCACGGGTACGGAGGCTTCGGTCGTGGCCGGCCAGGCGCCCACGCCGGATGCGGGGCAGTCTATCGCTATCCGCTTCAGGCAGCGTGTAACCTATTCTGACGCCCCGCTCAGCGCAGCTGGTAACAAATATCGTATAGCTGTCATCCTGACCGCAAGCCAGGGCTATTAAAGAGCATGCCCCTTGAAAACTTAAGAAGCCTGATTTGAGGAGGTTTGCAGTGATGGTCATGAGATACCGATATCGACATTTTGCAACTGCAGCTCATGCAACCGCAGCTTACGCAGCCGTAGCTCACACAGCCATGTTGCCAGCCCCGGCACGACGTATGGCGCGATGTGCGCCCCACAGTCAAGAGGCAGGCCATTACGCCCTGTGTATCCTGAGCATCCTCCTGGCTCTTGCGATAGTCGCTGGATATCCGGGAGGCGCGGGTGGCCGCGCGGATGCCGCGTCGGTCGCCATAAATCCGGCCAGGATAGAGCAAGTCGTAAGGGATGGGGACAGGCTCACGCCGATAGCCATTTCAAATCGCGGAGACTCTACGGTCCTCGTGCGGATATCCGTCGAGGATGGGGGTCACGATCTGGATGGCATGCTCGTCTCCAGGCCGGTGCAACATCGTTCCACAGCAATCCACGGAGGTTATAAGGGGACGACGGACGGACCTGCTCTTGTATGCAGCCCCGCTCTAACAATGGAACATACGCAGTTTATGCTGCGTCCGGGGGAGACCAGGCTCGTTTCAGG
Organism: Bacillota bacterium; assembly: GCA_012839815.1. Lineage (GTDB taxonomy): Bacteria > Bacillota > SHA-98 > Ch115 > JABLXJ01 > JABLXL01. The sequence continues at coordinate 7,691 of DUMQ01000149.1, forward strand.
GGTTATCAGCATACCTGAGGGCTTTCGCGGTGGCTTCTACCCTGTCGTGATATTTGAATGCTCAGATAACCAGGCCGATAACCACCCTGGAGGTGGCGCGCCTGGAGGTGGTGCGGGCCATAGCCAGGGCGGTTTCTCCCCCATATCTCGGATCGCAGCGATTACAATGCTTACTGTGGCTGGATCTCGCGAGTCTCAGGGGATGCCAGGCCAGCCGGGCGAGTCTGGTGTGGATGAGTCTGGCGAGATTACAGCCATGAGCGTCACGCAAGACCATGCTGGGGCGCCCGTAACTATAACATCCACATTTAGGAATACAGGCAACGTTCACGTCATACCTATAGGCTCGCTGACCGTAAGCGCCGCCGATGGCACGATCCTGGCCAGCATCCCCTTCGAACCAGCGGTCGTGCTCCCGGGCTGCAGCAGAAATCTAATTGCGCGCTGGCATCCAAAGAACCTTACCACCGGTGAATACTTCATCAATAGCAGGTTCATGGTTGCAGGGAAGCAGGTAACGGGACCGCGCACGGCATTTACGGTCATCCGCCCGTATGAACTGGCGCGGCTGGCAGGCGAGATCGTGGAGCTCAAAATAGACCCCAAGACCTCTCCCAATGGGGAGCCGGGGCTTGCACTTTCCACCCTCTTTCACAATTCCGGGAATCTGGATTTTAGGCCCAGGGCTATCGTAAAGGTATATTCAAGGGATGAGCTCGAGGCCCGGGCAGTGTTGATTGGCCGGAAGGAAATCGGTACAAAGGAGCAAACCCCGGTGGTTCCCGCCGGTGGGAGCTATTCAATCAGCTGCCCGCTGGGAGATATTCTGCCGGTGGATTCCCTGGATTCACCGGATTCGCTGGATTCACCGGTCACCTCGCCGGGTATGAGGTCGAAAACCTACACGGCCGAAGTGGAAATCCTTGACGACGAGGCGCTTGTAGCCTCGGCAAAGGTCGATTTCAGGGTCAGCGGAAGGGTGATATCAAGTCCAAGCCGCAGCCGGAGCGCGGCGAGGGGATAGCCAGTGGAAGGGGGAAGAGTCGAAGAGGCAAGGGAACGAAGCGGCAGACCCGGGAGGTGTATGGGAAGACTATGCTTGTAGACGGCAATTCCTATCACATATGGCGCCGGGCAACGGCATGGGGGCTTACCTTAACTCACCTGTCGCATGTCTATATAATAACCTGGGTGATAATAATCTGGGTGTTGATTGCTCTAACTGTGGCGAGCCCTACTATCTACGCGTATTCACTGGGTCTTGACCTCGACAAGGTTCGCGCGGATTTTGGTGAACTCACCCCTGAGGGCTCGCCCTATATCTTCCCATGCGCGGCGGAGCTATCAGTAATCTGCACGGCAAGCGGGTGGAGCTTATCCACCCGCGCTGAGGGGGACCTCGCGGCCCCGGGACTCCCAAATTTACCGATCGAGAGGTTGAAGTGGGCCCTTCACTCCGAAGAAGGCACACCTGTATGGACGCCCTTTACCAAAAGCGACTCCCCCGTACTCACAAATCAACCTGCCACGTCCACCAGGGGCAGGGCCATACCCCTGGATTACCGCCTGGATATCGGGTGGCAGGATCCGCTGACAACACCTGCATCAGGCCCATACAGGGTGAACCTGGTGTATACGGCGAGTCCCGGATACTTCGCAATATCGTATGCTACGCCAAACCCTTTCAACCCACAGGTTCACGGGAGTGTAACTATCGGTTTTTACGTACCAAACAAGATGCCACCGACCCCGGAGCTGGCCGGTCTGTACATTTTCAATGCTAATGGGAGCGAGGTCGGTAGAGTTACGGGGAATTTAATAAACCCTAACACCTGGGACTCTTTTACCTGGAACGGCGCGGGGGCCTCGGGCGAACCCGTGCCCGACGGGAGCTATACTTACGTCATTTCAACCCATGCGGGCAGGTGGCTGGCATCCGGTCTAATAATCATAGACAGGACAGCCGGCGTAAATGGAGGAGCCGGGTCGGCAAGGATCTCGGGCACGGTAAGGGACAGCATCTCCGGGACAAGCCTCGCCAGAGCCAGGGTGCGCCTTTACGAGGCCTCGGGGCGACATGTCACCCAGGCCAGGACAGATGAGCGCGGGATGTTCGCATTCAGCGGGCTCCCCCGGGGTAACTACTTCATCGAAGGTTCGCACGAGGGCTACATACCCTCCAGAAGCCGGGAGTTTCACCTCGAGCCGGCCGGGGACATCGCCCAGGATATCGAACTCCAGCCAAATACGGATATCTTCATAGATGCCACGCTATCGCCGGAGGTGGCAAGCGCCGGCGACATAATCACGCTTACTGTGCTCATCAAGAATACCGGGCCGGAGTTCCTTAAAAACGTGATCGCCAGGGTTAACCCCGCTCAGGGCCTCTATTACTTGACCGGGACGCCAAGCCCCCGCCCAGACGCGCTGGTCAGGTTGAATACACCATCCCCGGGCACATCAACCATGGAGTTGCCGGTCGGCGACCTCGCGCCCGGGGAACAGCGCTCCCTTGTATATAAGTTTGCCGTGGGTCTGAACGCTATGGAACCGAGCATCGTAACCCGCGTGAGCGCATGCGGATACAGCCTGACGCATAAAGTTGACTCCATCCCTTTAAGTGTACCCCTTCAAATCACCAAAGGCGTCGTGCGCCCGGATGGCATAATAATCGGCCGTCTCTTTTATGACGGGGCCGACCACGGGCCGCCCCTGTCGACCGGCGGACCGGTGAGAAACGCCAGCATCATGCTGGAGGATGGCTCGACCGCCACGACCGATGATAATGGGGTGTTCATATTCCACCATGTGCCGCCCGGGTCTCACGTGCTGCAACTGCGAGCCATAGGCACTAAAACCAGTAAAACCAGGGAATCTATACTCGCCACCACCTTTCCCGGTGGGATCACTCTTGTTGATTTTGCCCTCCCCGTGTCTCCCGGACCGGAGCCTCACAATCCCCCGGCCCATACGAAACATGGGGAACATAAAGCGTATGGGGATCATATTCCGGGTCATGCTCCCAGCCAGGTGAAAACAGGACCAGAGCTGAGGCTCATCGGCCTGGCCTCTGTGGAAGCCTGCTTCCCTTCATCCCCCATCGAGACGCGTCTCGCGCTCAACTTGGACATATTCGACCTTGATATATCACGAGGATCACGAGACGCCAACCGGGAAGGGGATTCAATGGGTGATCCAGCCGCCGCGGGTCAGGGGTCCGGCCCCAGCACCACAGGGTGCGACTCATGTATCTCAGAGTTTGGTTCCAGCATCGCAGAGTTTGGTTCCAGCATACTAAGATTTGGTTCCCGTATCTCAATAGATACAGCAAAACCCGGGGCGGGCGTATCAGGAGACCTCCGGCTCAAGGTTGGACAGGGGAACCTCGGATTACGGTTCGGGGAGCTTTCAACCCGTGGCGGCTCAATCATGGGCGGCGTAGGCTCATATAAACTTCAACCCGAGCCTGAACTCCAACCTGAGCCTGCACCCGGGCTCACACCTAACGGCCTTGTACTTGAACCGGTGCCCATTACCTACTTTACGGCCTTCCATGGCCTGCGATCGACAGTCCGCCGGCGCGAGCTAATCAAGGGCGCAAACGCATCCGGCCCGTACCGGCTAAAGGAAAGACCGGTGATTCCAGGCACCGAGGAAATCTCCATCGAAGTCCGCCAGAGGGACGGTGCTAAAATCCTTGAGCGAAGGTCGGATATCCTCTACTCGATCGATTACGCCAGAGGCATCTTAGTATTCGATGAGGTCATCCCCGGGTTCGATATCTGCGGCAACCCCGTTTATATCAATGCAAGCTATGAATTTAGGCCCGCCTCCATTGACCGGGGTGGGATCTCCGGCATCGGCCTCGCTACAAGGCTTGGTGAGGTCGTATCGGGTGGAGTTATGTACGCATGGGGCGCAGGCTCCTGCGGCGCGGGCAGGAACCCAGGTGACAGCGACGACATCTCCGGGACAAGCCGCGCCCTCCTCGCAGGCATATCTTTGAACCCATCTGATATACTCTCGCTCACGGGCCAGTACGCTGTGACGTCACGCCCGGCAGCATCGAGCTGGGGTATACGTGCGCGCCTCGAGCTCCCGCGTTTGACAGGGTCAGTCGCGTATCGCGCTACGGAGCCGGGCTTCGACAGGGACGATCTCCTTGAGGGCCTGCCCGTTGATTCAGCATGGTTCGTATCTGATTTCGTATCTGATACTGATGAGTACGTAAGCTGGGACTATGACGCGGGCATGATGGGAGACGGGAGCATGACGGACATAACGGAGATGGCTTCGCTTTCGCTCATGTATGACCTGACGGGTGGCCCATCCCTCACCGGTTACCCCACGGGCGGGAATACGGCATGGCCGGAGCTTTCGCTGGGTTACAGGATGGAATATAAAGTGGGCTATAATGAAGAAGAATCAGGCGAGACGGTAAGCGCGGGACGGGCGCCAGCGGGGCGATCGATGGAAGAAACAGGGCGAACAAAGGAACGAACAGAGTCCCTCGTAGCGACGGCAGCCTGGAATATCTCCCCTTTCGAGCTACGGGCGGAGGCCGAGGCTGGTAGTGTGTCGCGCATCGGCCCGGCAACACGACCGGTAACAGGCAATTCTACGGCAAATGCTGGCGTTTCAACTAACAATAACACAACCACTGATGATGCAACCACCATATCAACCAGTTCAAGTACTTTTAGAGCTTTAAGATTCTCTCTTGACTACCCGGGGGGCACGCCGACGCGTGAAGATGCGCCAGACGGCGTATCTTTTCGTATCAAGGTCGGGTCGCGTAGCGACGGGACGGCCTCCGGGATGCATGAGAATACCCTGGAGCTGCACATGCGGAGGCCGCTTCGCCCATGGTTGGTAGCGAGCTTGATGCAGAGGTGGGGGATGAGGCGCAACGCATTCACATCCCTCACCGCCCTCGGGCTGGAGGCAACTCTCCGTTCCGGGGTCACAGCGGCCGTGCGATACGAAACCGATACTCAAACGCCTGCCACCGGGCTGGCGCTGGAGCCACCTGAAGGTCCCGCGGGTTCCCTGGCCTGTGGCTCTCAAAGCGCATCAAATTCTCGCGAAGCCCTCCGTGTAGGCATGACCGCAAAAGACATATTCGGAGGAGGAATCGAAGCCAGGCTCGAGGGATTCGCGGCGCGATCGCGAGCACCGGACGCGCCGGCACTGCATTATGGGGCCGGCGCCCAGGGGCCATGCGGCTCGCTGGGGAATCCTGCGCCTGAGGAGCCCAAGCCCGAGATCGACGTCTCCGCAACCATCGAACATGTTCCTGCCGGGCCGGGTGATTTCTACGCCTCGGCATCCCTGGGATACAGGTTTACACCGGGCCTGGAGCGACGCTCTTTCATCGCCATTGGAGGTGCCGCCCGGCCGCTCCCCGGGTTCACCCTGACCGGGCGGCACACAACAAAGATAGTGAAAGACTTGGCGGATCGCCCAGCAGTGGGAGGCTTAATGGTCATCACAAGCACCAGCTTGGCCCGCACTGATTTGAAGCTCTCGGAGGATATCACCCTGGCTGGCGAATACCGCATGGCATCTCAGGCGCCGACCCAGGGCAGGGCTGAAAACCTCTGTCTCGAGACGGTACTCGACCGGTGGAACCCCTTCAAGGTGGTTATAGGTTATGCCCTCCTAAAGGGTACAAGCTCTATCGCCCCGGACTACCTCCGCCCCGGGGGCTTCTACCTCAACATATCTTTGAAGCTCAGCCGCTGAGCCACAGCGAAGCTGCTGAGCCAGGAACCCGCCCTAACACCGCTGTAGATGTTACCAGTACATGCAAATTACAGGTATAATGGGCCCAGAAAACTAGACATGAAAACAGGGAGGCCTGAGACATAGGTGAGCGTCAAGAAAAATTATCCAGCTGACTTCAAAGCCAAGGTCATACTGGAAATTCTTAAAGAGGAGAAATCAATCTCCCAAATATCGGCCGAATACGGGGTTCACCCGACTCAATTGAACCGTTGGAAAAACCAGGCCCTTGAAGGCCTTCCCCAACTGTTTTCAGATGAGCGGGAGGCAATAGGAGTGGTCAACGCCCAGTATGAAAAGCAAATACAGGAACTCTACAAGGAGATGGGTACATGTAACTTTTGTGGGTAAGTGAGACTGGAAGAACTGCCAACATTCTACGAATGCAAGTATGGGTGCAAGATGATATCCTCCTCAAAAATGGCCTGTGACTAGGGCTATTCGAGGAGGATATCAGTGCAATGAATGCACGTACTCATATTATCTTAGAAATCACTGAGCTAACCAATAGGTTATTTGAGGAAACCGAGACAGGAAGGGATAAGGCTAATCTACATGACCTGGAGGATGCCACAAGTAAAGCTGCAAGCCGGATTGCACAGATACTACTCGAAGGTATGCTAGATGAATTTGGTGACGGGTATTGCGATAGCAGGATCCCCTGCAAATGCGGAGGCAAGCTAAGGTTTGTTGGCAGGCGTGAACTCACGATTACAACCATCTGCGGGGAGGTACATCTGAAGAGGGCGTATTACCACTGCAAGCGCTGTGGGGCATCCTGGGTTCCGCTTGACGAGCGGTTAGGGTTATCGGGCTGTGATTTTAGCGAGGGCGTTGTGGAGAAGATCAGTTACTGCTGTGCCGAGCTACCGTTTGAGTCAGCATCCGAGATGATGGAGCGACTTACGGGGATCGCTATCTCTACCAAGGAGGCTCAGATTCTTTCGGAAGGCATCGGCCGAGAGATGGGCAAAGAGCTCGAGATACGAGCCGAGGTTGCGATGAAAGATGGGATCGATAGTGATTCGAGGCCCGAGAGGCTTTACGTGGCAATAGACGGGGTCATGTTACAGGATCGGGACGGTTGGCATGAGGTAGAGGTTGGATCAGTTTATGACACTGTGAAGGTGACGAACGCACGGGGCGAGGAGGAAGAGGTTGCAAACACGGTAACCCATGTAGCGGTAAGGGGGACCCCCGATGACTTTACCCCGCAGCTTTGTGCGGAGACGCAAGTGCGCGGTGAGGAGCATGCTAAAGAGATCATAGCCCTGGGGGATGGGGCGTTCTGGATTTGGAACATAGTGAATAGTTATTTCCCGGAGGCGGTACAGATCATAGATTGGTATCACGCATCAGAGCATGTCTGGAGTCTTGGTAGAGTTCTATATGAGGATGACGAGCAGAGGTGCAGGGATTGGGTAGATCAAGGGCTTGAACTCCTGAAGGAAGGCAAGGTTGAGGAACTCATAAGTCGGCTCAAGACAATGGAGGGTCTATGTGATGAGGCTGCGTCTGAACGGGACCGACTTGTGAAGTATCTGGAAGACAACCGAAATCGGATGAGGTATGACGAATACCTCGCCAGGGGCTACCATATTGGTAGTGGCGTGGTGGAAAGTGCATGTAAGAATGTGGTGCAGATACGGCATAAGAGGCCTGGGATGCGATGGAGCACGGCGGGGGCGCAGGAAGTGCTGAACCTCAGGGTGTTTCTCCTAAATGGACGGTGGGACAGGTTTTGGCGAGAGCGGAGGGGGAAGGCGCTATCACGCAACCAGGGTTTGGCACTGCCCGGAAAAGCTGCCTGATATACAAGTCTGCAGGTTGAAATGGAAATTGTGGTAAGACTCTTGCCACCCCTTACACCGAGGGTGGAAGGTATCTTCCCACTTCACACGCCGGGGTGGTAACCTTTTTGCCACCTGAGCGTTAAGCTGGAAAGTATCTTTCCACTTCTTATACTGAGGTGGCAAGTTGTTTGCCACCTACGCGTCGAGCTGGTAAATCTTTTACCGATCCGCCCGCCAAGGTGGCAGATTAGTTACCACTTGCCCCCTGAACTGAAAACTTTCTTATCACTTCGCGCGATGAGATGGCAAGTTATTCATCACTTCGACGCCTATCCTGGCAACTTTCTTACCGCCCTACCGTGACCCATATAGATAATGGGGACCCGCCCCTCCGCGACAGGTCCCCGCCAGTCTCCAACTTCTTGGCGCCCCTCGCTTGGCGCCAACGCCAACCGCGAGAGCCCGCCCGCCTCAGCGTCCCTCGACCACGGCGCCCCGGCTCGCCGAGGAGACGATCCTGGCATACCGCGCCAGGTACCCCTTCTTTACCCTGGGCTCGGGCGCCCTCCACGCCGCGCGACGCACCTCGAGCTCCGCATCGCTTACCTCCAGGTCGAGCCGCTTGTTTGGAATGTCGATCGAGATGATATCGCCGTCCCTAATAAGGGCTATCGGCCCTCCCTCCGCAGCCTCCGGCGAGACATGACCTATGGCGGCGCCCCGCGTCGCGCCCGAGAACCTGCCGTCCGTGATCAAGGCAACGCTATCATCCAGGCCCATGCCGGCTATCACCGAGGTGGGGCCGAGCATCTCCCGCATCCCGGGTCCTCCCTTGGGACCCTCATACCGGATCACCACAACGTCGCCGGGCTTTATGGCCCCGCCCATGATGGCCCTGTTGGCATCCTCCTCTGAATCAAAGACCCTGGCCGGCCCCTTGTGAACCAGCATCTCATCCCTGACCGCCGATTTCTTGACAATTGCTCCGTCAGGTGCCAGACTGCCCTTGAGCGCCGCGAGACCCCCATCCAGGTGATAAGGCCGGTCAGCCCCCCTTATGACATCGGAATCCGCCTTGCGCGCCGGGGCCCCGGCAAGCACCTGGCCCAGGGTCGCCCCCGTCACGGTCAGGACATCCAGGTGAAGCAGGCCCTTGCCCGCCAGCTCCTTCATGACCGCCGGTATGCCGCCCGCCTCATCCAGGTCCTGGATGTGATAAGGCCCCGCCGGCCGCAGGTTGCAGAGGTGGGGCGTCTTCGCGCTTATGTCATTGATCATATCAAGGTCAATCTCAATCCCCAGCTCGTTGGCGATCGCCGGCAGGTGCAGCGCCGTATTTGTAGAGCACCCCATCGCCATGTCCACGGCGAGGGCGTTCTCAAACGCGGCCCTGGTCAGTATCATGCTCGGGGTGATCCCGCGCTCGAGAAGCTCCATCACCTTTGCTCCGGCCCGCTTCGCGAGCCTCCGCCGTGCAGCCGACACCGCCGGGATGGTCCCGTTGCCGGGCAGGCCAATGCCTAGGGCCTCGACCAAGCAATTCATTGAATTCGCCGTGAACATGCCCGAGCACGACCCGCACCCGGGACAAGCCACATCCTCCATCCTGGCGAGCTCCTCCTCGGTCATCTTTCCGGCCGCCACGGCCCCCACGCCCTCGTACATGCTCGAGAGATCGATGTCCTTCCCCTCATACCGGCCGGCCAGCATCGGCCCGCCGCTCACCACGATCGCCGGTAGGTCCAGCCTGGCCGCGGCCATCAGCATGCCGGGCACGATCTTGTCACAATTGGGGACGAGCACGACAGCGTCAAACCCGTGGGCCCGCACCATGGACTCCACCGAATCCGCGATCAACTCGCGGGTCGCAAGCGAATATTTCATACCCTCGTGACCCATGGCGATACCATCGCAGACCCCTATAGACGGAAACTCCACAGGTGTGCCGCCCGCCGCCCGGATGCCGGCCTTCACACCCTCGACTATGTCATCAAGGTGAATATGGCCCGGGATAATCTCGCTTGCAGCATTCACCACAGCCACCAAGGGCCTGTCCAATTCCTCATCGGTGTATCCCATCGCCTTGAACAGCGACCTGTGAGGCGCCCGCTCGAGGCCTCTCTTAACCGCGTCGCTCCGCATGCAAACACCCTCCAGTTTCCCCCAATTATTTCCGCTCCCATCGATTTCTGAGTTGGGGCGCAGAAATGTGCAACCCACGACCAATCCACGACCCTATTTCATAGAGCCCGGCACCGGCTCGATCTCAACCTCCGTCTCCGCCGGGCCCGTAGCATAAAGCAAGCCATATTCGATGCTATCGACGAGCGCGCGCCAGCTCGCCTCTATAATATTAGTCGAAACGCCGACCGTCCCCCACGTGCGACGGTCGTTGGTGGACTCGATGAGAACCCTGACCTTGGCCGAGGTGCCCGAAGCCTCATCTATCACCCGTACCTTGTAATCTGTCAACTTGATATTCTTCAACTCGGGATAGACATCCTCTAGAGCCTTGCGCAGTGCACCATCCAGGGCGTTGACGGGCCCGTTCCCCTCGGCCACCGTGTGGAGCAGCCTGTCGCCCACGCGCAGCTTGATGCTGGCCTCCGCAACTGGTTCCCCATTTGCTTCACGTTTCTCGACGATCAACCGGAAGCCCTCGAGCTCAAACAGGCTCCTGTGCATCCCGAAGGTCTTCTTCAAAAGAAGTTCAAAGGATGCCTCCGCCCCCTCAAACTGGTAGCCTTGATGCTCCAGTTCCTTGACGGCGTTGATCACCGCCTTCGTCCCAGTTGACTTGCGCTCGAGCGGGATCGAGTATTCCTGAGCCTTGTAGGCTATGTTGCTCGCCCCTGCGAGCTCTGAGACTACCACGCGTCTCCTGTTTCCGACCAGCCCCGGCTCTATATGCTCATATGTCTCCGGGTGCTTCATCAGGGCGCTGACGTGGATCCCGCCCTTGTGCGTAAAGACGCTCCGGCCGACATAAGGCCGCTGTGTATTCGGCCGCATATTGGCCACTTCATCGATGAACCGCGAGAGCCCCGTGAGCCCGGCCAGCTGCTCGTCAGTAACGCATTCAATCCCCATCTTCAGCTTTAAGGAAGGGATCACTGAACATAAATCCGCATTCCCGCACCGCTCACCGTACCCATTGATGGTCCCCTGCACATGGTTCACCCCGAGCCCCACGGCGATCAAGGTGTTGGCGACAGCAACGCCAGAGTCATTGTGCGCGTGGATCCCAACGGGCCCGGAGAGGTTATTCAAGACGTCACGGATAATCTCGTCGATCTCCATCGGAAGGGTCCCGCCGTTGGTATCGCACAGGACGATCACATCCGCCCCGGCCTCGTAGGCCGCACCTATGGTCTTCATCGCATAATCCCGGTCAGCCTTGTAGCCGTCAAAGAAATGCTCGGCATCGTAGATTACTTCAAGGCCGTTGCGCTTCAAGAGCCTCACGGAATCCTCGATCATGCGAAGGTTCTCGTCGAGCGTCGTCCCCAGGGCGTGGGTCACGTGAAAGTCCCAGCTCTTTCCAAAGACTGCAGCCGCCCTCACGCCGGACTTGAGCACGGCCGCGAGGTTCGCGTCATCCTCGGCGGCCACCCCAGCCCTCCGGGTGCTGCAAAACGCCGATATAACGGCATTGTGAAGCTTAAGAGACCTCGCATACTCAAAAAACTCAACATCCTTGGGGTTAGAGCCCGGCCATCCGCCCTCGATGTAGTCGACGCCGAATTCATCCAGGCGCTGGGCTATCCGGATCTTATCCTCAACTGAGAAGGAAATGCCCTCCATCTGGGCGCCGTCCCTCAATGTAGTATCATACAGCTTGACCTGCCGCACCGTGTCCCACCTCCTTACCCACCCGCGAGCCTGGCCTTCACGTACTGGGTCAGCCCTCCCGCGTCGATGATCTTCCGCATAAAGGGCGGGAACTCGGGCACGCGGTAGGTACGCCCCTTGGTTACGTTGACTATCGTCCCCGCCTCGGGGTTCACGCGAATCGTATCGCCGGTGCTTGCGTCATCCACAGCCTCGGCGCATTCGAAAATAGGCAGCCCTATATTTATCGCATTCCTGAAGAATATCCTCGCAAAGGACTTGGCAATGACACACGATATCCCCGCCGCCTTGATAGATACGGGCGCGTGCTCGCGCGAACTGCCGCACCCGAAGTTGGTGCCAGCCACAATAATATCCCCCGCGGCGATCTTCTTCGTAAATTCGGGGTCCGCATCCTCCATGCAATGCTGGGCGAGCTCCGCAGGATCCGAGGTATTCAGGTACCTGGCCGGGATTATCACGTCCGTATCGATATTATCTCCGAACTTCCAGACCCTTCCTGTAAACTCCTGCCGCACCTCAGGCCACCTCCTCAGGGCTTGCTATTCTCCCGAGCACCGCTGATGCCGCAGCGACTGCCGGGTTCGCCAGGTAAACCTCGCTCTCGGGATGGCCCATCCGCCCGACGAAATTGCGGTTGGTCGTTGAGATGGCACGCTCCCCCTTTGCCAAAATCCCCATATGCCCGCCCAGGCACGGGCCGCATGTGGGCGTGCTCACGGCGGCGCCCGCATCTATAAAGATACTTATGAGGCCTTCATCAAGGGCCTGCCTGTAGACCTCCTGCGTCCCGGGGATAACTATAAGCCTCACATCCCTGTGCACCCGCCTGCCCTTCAAGACCTCCGCCGCAAGCCTGAGGTCGGAGATCCGGCCATTGGTGCACGACCCTATTATCGCCTGGTCGATACGGACATCGCCCACCTCGCTGATGGGCCTGGCATTCTCGGGGAGATGCGGGAATGCCACCTGCGGCTCGATCTCGCTCACGTCGAATTCATAAACCTTCTCATACTGGGCGTCCGGGTCGCTGTGATAAAGCTCATATCCGCGAACGGCCCTCGGCCGCACGTATTCCAGGGCCACCTCATCGGGGTCGAATATCCCGCTCTTCGCCCCGGCCTCGATGGCCATATTGGCCATGGTGAATCGGTCATCTATAGGAAGGTTCTCAACGGCCTCGCCCGTAAATTCCATAGCCTTATAGAGCGCCCCATCCACTCCGATCTTGCCTATAGTATACAGGATCAGGTCCTTTCCTCCAACCCACTTCCCGGGCTTGCCGTGGTAGATAAACTTCAAACTCGGCGGCACCTTTAACCATATCTCCCCCAGCGCCATGGCCGCCGCCATATCAGTGCTCCCGACGCCCGTCGAAAACGCCCCGACCGCGCCGTAGGTGCATGTATGAGAATCCGCACCTATCACAACGTCCCCCGGAAGCACGAGCCCGAGCTCGGGCAGGATAACATGCTCTATACCCATCCTGCCGACCTCAAAAAAATACTTTATACCATGCTTTCTTGCAAACTCGCGTATGAGCTTGCTGTTTTCAGCAGATTTTATATCCTTGTTTGGCACAAAATGGTCCGGCACCAGGGCCACACGCTCCGGATCGAACACGCTCTTTGCACCCATCTTCTCGAATTCCTTGATCGCGGGGGGCGCTGTCACGTCATTGGCGAGGACGAAGTCCACCTTCGCGTTGATGAACTCGCCGGGCTCCACGCGATCCCTGCCGCTATGTCTTGCGAGAATCTTTTCAGTAATAGTCATTCCGCCAACACTGGCAGCCATCTTGCTAAGTCACTCCCCTCCGGGTCGCATTTCCTCCATTTCCTCATCCCGCTAAGTTAGCTTGAGTTCGCCGGGCCTTTGCCCGCCACATCCCTGCTGAAAAGCATCTTATTTATGGCGTTTATATAAGCCAGGGCGCTGGCCTCGATGATATCCGTGCTCACGCCGCGGCCGGTGAAGATGTTCCCGTTATCGCGGATCCTCACCGTGACCTCGCCCAGGGCGTCCTTGCCACCCGTTACCGCGCGGATCGAGTATTCCTCGAGGTCGGTGCGCTCGCCGGTTATCCTGTCTATAGCCTTATATGTTGCATCCACCGGGCCGTCCCCGCATGCGGCCTCCTCCACCAGCTCGCCATCCTTGTAAAGCCGGACCGTCGCCGTGGGGACCGTTTTGTTGCCGCTAACGACATTCAGGTACTCCAGGGAGAATCTCTCGGCCGCCTTCCCGTGCCGGCCCTCGACTATAGCCTCGATGTCCCTGTCGGAGACGTCTTTCTTCTTATCCGCAAGGGCGATGAATTCCTCGAAAGCCCTGTTAACCTCCTCATCAGACAGCACATAGCCGAGTTCCTTCAGCCGCTCCTTAAAGGCATGCCTCCCGGAATGCTTCCCCAGGACAAGCCTGCTCTTTGCGAGGCCGATCGACTCCGGGGTCATTATCTCGTAAGTGGTCCGTTCCTTGAGAACGCCGTCCTGGTGTATCCCGGCCTCGTGGGCGAAGGCATTGTCGCCGACTATAGCCTTGTTGGTCTGGACGGCCATCCCTGTGAGCGTGCTGACCATCCGGCTGGTCCGGTAGATCTGCTCCGTCACGACCCCGGTGATCGCGTCGAAATAATCCCGCCTGGTTGCAAGCGCCATGACTATCTCTTCGAGCGCCGCATTGCCGGCCCGCTCCCCGATCCCATTGATGGTGCACTCCACCTGCCCCACGCCGCTCTCGATGGCGGCAAGCGAATTCGCAACGGCGAGCCCCAGGTCGTTGTGGCAATGCACGCTCAGCGTCACGCCGTCGATCCCGCGCACATTCTCTTTGAGGTAGCGAATCAACTCGGCGAATTCCCTGGGCGTCGTATAACCCACGGTGTCCGGCACATTTAGAACAGTCGCTCCGGCCTCGATCGCCGTCTCAAATACAACCCGGAGGAATTCGCGGTTGCTCCGCGTTGCATCCTCGGCCGAAAACTCGACGTCCGGGACGTAGGACTTCGCGTGCCGCACGGCCGCCGCCACCATCTCGAGAACCTGTGCGGGCTCTTTCCTCAATTTATATTTCATGTGTATATCGGATGTGGCTATAAAAGTATGAATCCTTGGCCGCCTGGCAGGTCGCAGGGCCTCCCAGGCCCGGTCTATGTCGCCCTTGACCGCCCTTGCAAGGGCCGCTATGACCGGGCCGGTGACCTCCTTTGCAACTGCCGTAACGGCCTCGAAATCACCAGGTGAGGCTACCGGAAAGCCGGCTTCGATTACATCCACATTAAGGCGCGAAAGCTGCCGGGCTATCTCCAGCTTCTCCTTTACATTCAGGCTCACGCCCGGCGACTGCTCGCCATCCCTCAGCGTCGTATCAAACACCTGAATGACGCGAGGCATTACGATCCCCCCAGTTCTCACTCAACCTCAATCCCGGCTACTTTTTGCCCTTCGAAAGCCAGGGCATCATCGCGCGGAGCTTCTTCCCGACAATCTCGATGGGATGCTCCGCCTCACGCCGCTTGAGCGCATTATAGACGGGCCGGCCGGCACGGTTCTCGAGGATCCAGTTCTTCGCAAATTCCCCGTTCTGGATATCCTCGAGCAGCTTCTTCATCGCCGCCCTGGTCTCCTGGGTGATTATCTTCTTGCCACAAACCATGTCCCCATATTCCGCGGTGTCGCTGATAGAATACCTCATCCAGCTGATGCCGCCCTCGTACATCAGGTCGACGATCAGCTTGAGCTCGTGCAGGCACTCAAAGTATGCGATCTCCGGCTGGTAGCCCGCCTCGACGAGCGTATCGAATCCCGCCCTCACAAGCTCCGTCACCCCGCCGCAGAGGACGGCCTGCTCGCCAAAGAGGTCTGTCTCTGTCTCCTCTTTAAAAGTCGTCTCGATAACCCCCGCCCTCGTCGAGCCTATACCCTTAGCGTAGGCAAGGGCAATATCCTTGGCCATCCCCGTAAAATCCTGGTATACAGCGACCAGCGAGGGAACCCCCAGGCCTTCCTGGTACATCCTTCTGACCAGGTGCCCCGGGCTCTTGGGCGCCACCATTACGACATCAATATTCTTTGGCGGGACGATCTGGTTGTAGTGAATATTGAAACCGTGCGAAAACATCAAGACCTTGCCCTCGGTCATGTGGGGCGCAATCTCCTCGGCGTAGATCTGGGCCTGCTTTTCGTCGGGGACCAGCATCTGGATGATATCGGCCGCAGCTGCCGCCTGGGAGGCCGGAACCGGGTCAAAGCCGTCCTTGATGGCCTGCTGCCCGTTAGGGCTCTCCCTCCTGTTGCTGACGATCACGTCAAGACCGCTGTCGCGCAGGTTCTGCGCCTGTGCATGCCCCTGGCTGCCGTAGCCTATGATCGCTATCTTCTTTCCCTTCAAGATCTCAAGATCTGCATCCTTGTCATAGTAAATCGTTGCCATGTCGCTTAAAACCTCCTTAACTTAATTCCCGGCCCTAGCCTTCATCGTTCGAATCTTCCCAAGGTCCGGTGTCTCGCAGTCGTTGTATCGCCCGTTGCGTCGCTCGTACCCGTGCCGTTCATCCCGGCAGTCATCACAACCATTATTCCTGGTCTCGCCGGTAGCCACGGTTTGCTGTTCCCCCCTTACCATTGCTATCCGGCCCGTGCGAACGAGTTCCTTTATCCCATAAGGACGGACGAGCTCGATGAAGGCATCGATTTTATCCTCGCTGCCTGTTACCTCGGCGACCACCGCCTTCCGGCTCACATCCACGATGCTGGCGCGGAATATGTCCACAATCTGGAGAACCTGAGCTCTGTCGGCACCTGCCGCGCTTATCTTCACGAGCGCAAGCTCCCGGTCAACAGAGTCCTCGGGTCTAAGTTCCTGGACCTTTATGACATCGATGAGCTTGTTGAGCTGCTTCGTTATTTGTTCGAGGGTATTCTCGTCCGCCTCAACGACAATGGTCATCCTCGAAACTTCCTTGTTTTGCGTCGTACCCACCGCGATGCTCTCGATATTGAATCCGCGCCTGGCAAAAAGCCCCGAAACGCGTGCGAGGACACCGGGATGGTTCATAACCAGCACTGCAAGCGTATGGCGCATCACGCTTCACTCCCAATCATCTTGTTGATCGGCGCATTCGGCGGAACCATGGGCAACACATTCTCCTCGGGGGCGACCCTGAAATCCATCACCACGACATTGGGGGTCCGGATGGCTTCCTCGATCGCAGGCCGCACGTCGGCAGGATCCGTTATCCGCATCCCAACGGCGCCATAGGCCTCGGCAAGCTTAACGAAATCCGGTACCCCGCCGATGGAGGTATACGAATAACGTTTATCGTAAAACACCTCCTGCCACTGACGGACCATCCCGAGATATCCATTGTTGAGAATAGCTATCTTCACAGGCAGGTTATACGTGACGGCCGTCGCCAGCTCCTGGATATTCATCTGGATGGACCCGTCTCCAGCGATGTCGAAAACCAGCCTGTCAGGGCAACCGGCTTGCGCACCTATGGCGGCGGGAAAGCCATAACCCATCGTCCCGAGCCCGCCCGAGGAGATGAAGCTCCGCGGCCTGGTGAACTTGCCGTATTGAGCGGCCCACATCTGGTTTTGGCCCACCTCCGTGGCGATGATGGCCTCGCCGCCGGTCACCTCGCTGATCTGCTCAACGACATACTGGGGCTTGAGATTCCCATCCCTCTGATAAGAAAGAGGCATCCTCTTCTTCAGGCCGTCCACTATATCATTCCATTCTCGCCTTGCAACTGGATTTACCAGGGGAATAAGCTCGCTCAGCACATTCTTCAGGTCACCGACTACAGGGACATCAACCTTGACGTTCTTGCCTATCTCCGCAGGATCGATGTCCACGTGGATCACCTTTGCTTTGGGGGCGAAATCCTCAACCTTACCCGTGGTGCGATCCGAGAACCTGGCCCCAAGGGTGATGAGGAGGTCGCATTCGGTCACCGCGAGATTCGCATACGCCGTCCCATGCATTCCAAGCAGCCCAAGGAATAGCGGGTGATCGCTGGGGAAGGAGCTGAGCCCCATCAAGGTGACAACCACAGGTATGCTCGCCTTCTCGGCCAGAGTTCTTAGCTCCTCTGAAGCGCACGACTTCAGCACGCCGCCGCCAGCGTAGATTACCGGTCGGGTCGCCTCGTTGATCGCTGCCGCCGCCTCGCGGATTTGCTTCACATGCCCCTTATATGTTGGCTTATAGCCCGGCAGGTCGATGCTGGTCAGGTACCTGGGTTCGGCTTGCATCGTCATGACGTCTTTAGGTATATCGATGAGTACCGGTCCGGGCCTGCCCGTTGACGCAATGTAAAAGGCCTCCTTCACGATACGCGGTATATCCTTGGCATCCTTGATAAGGTAGTTATGTTTCGTGATCGGAATAGTCACCCCGGTGATGTCGGCCTCCTGAAAAGAGTCCCTGCCTAGGAGCGACGTTGCAACCTGACCCGTTATGGCGACAACCGGCACAGAATCCATATATGCCGTGGCGATGCCTGTAACGAGGTTGGTCGCACCGGGACCGGAGGTTGCCATGCAAACGCCGGTCCTGCCTGTGGCCCTGGCGTACCCGTCTGCGGCATGGGCGGCGCCCTGCTCGTGCCTGGTCAGGATGTGCCTTATCTTCGAGTCATAGAGGACATCATAGATCGGCAGTACGGCCCCGCCGGGGTATCCGAATATAGTATCAACGCCCTCCTGTATCAGGGCTTGAATCAAGATTTCCGCACCGCTCGCCTTCACCTGCACCCCTCCAATCGACATAACCAATTGATCAAACCAATTAACCGGGCTAATCCAATCGAACCAATTCAATCGAACCAGTTACCCAGTTACCCAGGAATCGAACCAGTCACCCAGGCAATTATATAAAAACCTCCCGCCTTTGACATATCTGCCCATATCTACAAAGTGAGATATGTCTAAAGGACGAGAGGATAAACCTTCGCGGTACCACCTTTATTCGTCTTTGCCTCGCAGCAAAAACCTCTTCGGGTACTTACATACCCTAGCGCGTTAACGGGCGCAAGGAACCCGGCACAGCCTACTAAATCAATGATCAATGATCAATGATAAAATGATCAATGATAATAAGATCAATACGATCAATGACCAAATTGATACATTGATCTTTCAGCCTGCGGTTCGGGGGTGAGATTCAACCTCTTGGCAGGCACCGCATCTCAGCACCCGCGGCTCTCTGTGGCTCACCTTGCAGGTCTACTAGCCCCGTCATTACCTTTCGAACCCATATTCTGTTACTTTCCAGGTGTATTGGTTTGGGTGTATTGCTTTGAAGTGTATCATGTCAGCGCTGGATTGTCAAGTGCCGGATATGGGATGGATAGAGTGGTAAGGAAGTTACCAGGATAGGCGTCGAGGTGATAAATAACTTGCCATCTCATCGGGCTAAGTGGCAAGATACTTTCCAGTGCAGCGAGCAGGTGGTAACTAACTTGCCAGCCTGGCGCACAGAGTGGTAAGATACTTGCCGGTTCGACGAATGGGTGGTAATTAGCTTACCACTTCAGCGTGTAAAGTGGAAGAATACTTACCACCCCGGCATAGGAAGTGGAAAGATACTTTCCAGCCTGAGGCTCAGCTGGCAAATATGTTACCA
>DUMQ01000150.1 GCA_012839815.1 Bacillota bacterium
AGGATACTTACCAACTCGACGCGTAAGTGGCAACCAACTTACCACCTCAACGCGCGGAGCGGTAAGAAATTTATCAGCTCAACGCTCAGGTGGCAAATAACTTGCCACCCCGGCGTGCGAAGTGGCAGAATACTTACCAGCTCGTTACGTGGAGCGGCAAAATGCTTACCACGGTGACTTGAGGTGGTAAGAATGTTACCATCACATGTACCGTGCAAGAGAGGGCAGAAGAGCCGCAGATTGACGCCGTTTCGCTTACGATGGTATACTTGTAATATGCCTGCAGCCGGAACACCCGCGGGCGCCTCTCCACGCCTACCAGGTAAACGTATACGCCAGGAGAGGCGTACCCCTAGGCTGGTGCGAGGCAATCGCTCCATGCAGAATTGCCTCAAGAATTGCCTCAAAGGTCCGGCATACTTTTGGGTAAATAGATACGATCAAGGTGAGGTACCATGGCTTTTGACGGCGTCATGATGAGGGCTGTGCGCCAGGAGCTGTCGGCGAGGCTTACAGGGGCCAGGATCGACAGGATATACCAACCATCACGGTATGAAATCATAATCATTGCAAGGCAGGCCGGCGAGGCGTTGCGGCTTCTCATCTCCGCTGCGGCCGAGACACCCCGCATTCACATAACGGCTGTCGCGAAGGAGAACCCCGAAAGCCCTCCGGCGTTTTGCATGCTCCTCCGGAAGCACCTTGTCGACGGGAGGATAGACAGGATCGAACAGGTCGGCCTTGACAGGATACTCAGGATCTCAGTCCGCGAGCCGGATTATTACGAGCGGGAGGGGGCCGCAGCCGCGAATAGAGGTAAGACGCTCGTGATCGAGGTCATGGGCAAGCACAGCAACATCATCCTCCTTGACGACGATGGCGAAACCATAATGGATTCCATAAAACATGTAACCAGAGGGATGAGCCGGTACCGGGAGGTTCTCCCGGGCCGTCCCTACTCCCCGCCGCCCGCGCAGGATAAAAGGGACCCCCTCGGCGAGACGCGGGAATCCCTCGCGCGTTTCATCGAAGAGTCGCTTCCGGGTGATGATAGCGCCGAGGTTTCTCTCGCCAGGTGGGTAATGAATTCGTTCATGGGTTTCGGGCCTACGCTCGCGCGTGAGATTGTCGAACGTGCCGGCCTGGATCCTGACGCGCCCGTCCGCGCAGCGGTCCCGGATGCCGGCGCAGGGGCGGCAGAGCAGGTGGAGTGCATCGCCCGACGCCTCGCCGCGGCGCTTTCGGACGTATCGGAGATTATAAAGAAGGGGCAATTCGCCAGGCCGTCAGTAATAGAGGATTCCGGGACGGGAAGGATTCTGGCGTTCGCGCCCTTCCCACTCATCCAGCACCCCGGCGGCGAGGGTATCGAGGTCGTAAAAAGGGAATTTGCAAGCATATCGGAAATGCTTGACTATGTCTACACACCCAGGGACATGGAGATCTCCCTGGCCGAGGCCAAGAGCCACCTGATGAAGGCGATCGAAGGCAACCTCGCCCGGGCCCGGAGGAAGCTCGAGCGCCAGGAGGAAGCCCTGCGCGATGCGGAGAATGCCGAAAACTACAGACTCATGGGGGAGCTCATCAAGGCAAATATGGGGGTCCTGAAGAAGGGAGACACAGAGGCCCAGGTCATAAACTACTTTGATCCGGAGCTCAAACCGGTAAGGATAGAGCTCGACCCGGCGCTGGCGCCGAGCGAGAACGCTCAGGTGTATTTCGCAAAGTACGCCAAGGCCAAGAGGAGTCTCGAAATAACCAAGGAGCAGAGGGACAGGACCAGGGACGATATCGAATACCTGGAACAGGTGGCGCTGACCCTCGAACAGGCTCAGTCGCTGGATGCGGTGGATGAGATCAGGGAAGAGCTCATTGCCTCGGGCTATGGAGATGGCCTGCCGGGGAAGGCGAAGGCGCAGGATGGGCGGCGCACCAGGGCCCGGGACCACAACCGGAGCCGCCGGGCAGGCCCCGATGCAGCCGCAGGCACGCCCCGCCCGATGCGATTTAAGTCTGAGGACGGCTACGAGATACTCGTGGGGCGCAATAACCGCGAAAACGACTTTCTGACGATGAAGCACGCAGCCCCGGATGATATCTGGCTCCATGCAAAGGGCATACCAGGCGCGCACGTCATAATTCGAGTTGATGAGAAGGGAAATGTGTCGGAGAGGGCTCTCCTCGACGCGGCCGGGCTTGCGGCGTATTTCAGCAAGGGAAGGCAGAGCACAAATGTGGACATCGATTACACAAGACGCCGCTATGTACGGAAGCCCAGGGGCGCGAAACCGGGTATGGTGATATATGAAAGGCAGAAGACGCTCGCGGTCCCACCGCGCCTCCTGCCTTCCGAGCCTGATTATGACAATGGCCGCGATGACCGGTAACGGTAATGACGCTATGGGGTGAGCCGGTCCCTGTCGCGCGGAAAGAGGGATGCCTCCCTCACGTTGCCGAGGCCCAGGAGCCTCGCTGTAATGCGCTCGAGCCCGATCGCAAGCCCCCCGTGGGGAGGCATGCCATGGGTGAACGCCTTGAGATAATGTTCAAACGTCGCAGGATTGAGGCCACGGGCCTTGATGCTCTCCACCAGCATATCATATTTGTGTATCCGCTGGCCGCCGGTGGTGACCTCAAGCCCCCTGAAGAGGAGGTCAAAGCTCCGGCTCAGCTTCGGGTCATTCTCATCCGGCATGGTGTACATGGGCCGCGCGCTCCGGGGGAAATGCGTAACGAATACGAATTCCGACCCCAATTTCTCCGCGCAGTAGCTGCAGATAAGTCGCTCCCCCTCGGGATCAAGATCAGTGCGGCGTGAGAGGTCCAGGCCGTATTCATCCTTGAGTATCGCCACGACCTCGCTGAAGCGCAGGCGCGGTATGCGCGCCTCCGGTGGAAGCACGGGGATCTTCGCCCCGCAAGTGTCGAAATCGGCCTTGCGCGTCCGCTCCAGCTCGGATAGGAGGGATCTGATGAATCCCTCCTCCACATCCATCACATCGCCCTCATCTTTGATGAAACCCATCTCAAGGTCGAGGCTGACGTACTCGTTAAGGTGGCGCGAGGTGTTGTGCTCCTCGGCCCGGTAGGCATGCCCCACCTCAAATACGCGTTCGAAACCCGCCCCCACAGCCATCTGCTTATAAAACTGGGGGCTCTGGGCTAGAAACGCCCTCCTGCCGAAATAATCGACGGGGAAAAGGGCCGACCCTCCTTCGGTGCCGGACGCCACGATCTTAGGGGTGAAAACCTCGATAAAGCCCTGGCTCCTGAGGTATTCCCTGAAGATGCGCACGATCTCCGCCTCCACGCGAAATATCGCCTGGGCGGTCGCGTGGCGCAAGCTGATCACCCTGTTATCGAGTTGGACGTCGAGGCCGGCGTTTATCCCGTTCTTATTTATCTCAAAGGGCACGTTTTCGATAGAAGCGTTGATAACCTCGGTGCCGGCTACTTCAACCTCAACCCCGCCCGGGGCCCGGCTATCGGCTCGGACCCTGCCGTAAACCCGCACAACTGACTCGGTCGGGAGCCTATCTATCTCCGCCGCGTGCCCGGCGGCATCGCCGACACACTGTATCACGCCGGTCCGATCCCGGAGGAGCAAAAATGAAAGCCCACCCAGCGACCTGACATTATGAACCCAGCCCTCGAGCACTATGTCCTCGCCTATGTAATTACCGGCGTCTCTTGCCAGGACTCTTTCTCCCTTGCCTGCAGCTCCTGCGCTTCCTATAGCTCCAGCGGCCCCTGTAGCCCCCGCCGTCCCTGACGTTTCCATTGCTTTTGCTGTCTCTTCTATCTTCACTGTCTCCATTGTTGCCACTGCTTCCACCTCTTTCGCCTTGTGAACCATTTTACCACAAGGCGGGACAACCCTACAAGTGCAGGTGCGTATTTTACAAGTGCGTATTTTTACCGGCGCGCCAGCCGATGTCCCTGCGGTAGTAAGCGCCCTCAAATCGCACCTTTTCGCATGCTTCATAAGCGCGCGCCACCGCGTCACTCACACGATCTCCCAGCGCAGTAATACCGAGGACCCTGCCGCCTGCCGTGACGAGCCTGCCCCCTGCGAGCCTCGTCCCGGCGTGAAATGCCACGACGCCATCCAGGTCCTTGAGCTGGTCAAGGCCTGTGATCTCCTTACCTGTCTCGTAGTGCCCCGGGTAGCCGCCTGAAACCATGACCACGCATGCTGCGGATCCCCTGCGCCAATTGATGTCGATCGATGCGAGACGTCCTGCCAACACGGCCTCCATTATCGATACGAGATCGGTCTCGAGGATCGGGAGGACTGCCTGGGCTTCGGGGTCGCCAAACCTGGCGTTGAATTCGAGAACCCTCGGCCCATCTGCCGTCAGCATTAGGCCGGCATAAATCACCCCCACGTAAGGGGTCCCCTCTCCCGCCATTCCGTGAACAGTTGGCTCCAGAATCTCGTTAAGGACTCTCCTACGGACCGGCTCGGTCACCGCGGGGACCGGAGCGTAGGCACCCATCCCACCTGTGTTGGGCCCCTCATCCCCTTCCATGAGCCGCTTATGGTCCTGGGATGGGACCATGGGGACCACCGTCGCGCCATCGGTGAACGCCAGGATCGTAACCTCCTCTCCCTCCAGGAACTCCTCGATCACAACCCTGTCCCCCGCCGCGCCAAAGGCCCGCTCAGCCATGATGGACCGCACCGCGGCCGCAGCATCCCTTCTGTTCTCAGCTATGATCACGCCCTTGCCGGCGGCGAGCCCATCGGCCTTCACAACCAGGGGCCGCCCGGCTTCAAACCCATCAAATGTATCTATAAAGCGAAGGGCGTCCTCGAGCCTGGCAAACGTGCTGTGCCCCGCAGTAGGGATGTTGTGCCGGGCCATAAAATCCTTTGCAAACGCCTTGCTAGACTCAAGCCTCGCGGCCGCCCTGGTGGGACCGAAGATTGCGAGGCCCCTACCCTTGAACTCGTCCACAATGCCGGCGACGAGCGGGGCCTCGGGGCCAACAACGGTGAGATCAATATCGTTTTCGCAAGCGAACTCGGCGAGCGCACCCACCGAGCCGTCACCCGGCGTTACGCACTCTGCAAGTTCAGCTATGCCGGGGTTGCCCGGCGCGCAGTAAATCTTGTCCACCCTTGGGCTCCGGGCTATCTTCCAGACGAGGGCGTGCTCGCGCCCGCCCCCGCCGACGACCAGGACCTTCATAGGCTGTCCCTCCTAGCCAGCGTGTAGCAACCATATTAGTGGCGGAAGTGCCGCACGCCCGTAAACACCATGGCGATGCCATATTCGTCCGCGGCCTTGATGGAATCCTCATCCTTGATCGAACCGCCGGGCTGGATTATAGCGGTCACACCCGCCTTCCCTGCGGCATCGACAGTATCCCGCATTGGGAAGAAGGCATCTGATGCAAGGACCGAGCCGCGCGCCTTTTCGCCCGCCTGCTCAATGGCTATCCTAGCAGCCCCGACCCTGTTCATCTGGCCGGCTCCAACGCCTATCGTAGCCCCGTCCCTGGCGAGCACTATGGCGTTCGACTTTACGTGCTTCACGACCTTCCAGCCAAAGAGCATATCCTTCCACTCGGCCTCGGTGGGCTGGCGGCGCGTAACGACCTTCGCGTCCTCAAACCTGAAGTCCTCAACGTCCCGGTCCTGCACAAGCAGGCCGCCTACCACCTTCTTCAGGTCATAGCCCTTATACGACCGGCTTGCGCTGATATCCCCGATCTCGAGGATCCTCAGGTTCTTCTTTTGAGTCAGGATGGAGAGGCTGGCCTCATCAAACGACGGCGCCATCACAATCTCCAGGAAGATCGAGCTCAACTCCCGGGCCGTCGCCTCGTCTACCGGCCGGTTCACCGCGACGATCCCACCAAATATGGATACCGGGTCGCTCTTGTAGGCCTTACGGTACGCCTCCAAGACGCTGGCCCCACATCCCACCCCGCACGGATTTGCGTGTTTCACTGCGACAGCAGCTGGCTCGTCAAACTCCGCGAGGATCTCCAGGCAAGCGTTGGCGTCGTTGATGTTGTTGAAGGACAGCTCCTTGCCCCAGAGCTGCCTGGCCCTGGATATGCAGGGAATGGCGATGTTGGGCTCCACGTAAAACGCGGCCTTCTGGTGGGGGTTCTCGCCGTAGCGCAGGTCCTGCGCCTTGCGGTAGGTTAAGGTTATAATCTCCGGGAACCCCGCGCTGGCCGCATCGCCAGCAATCTCGGGGCGCTTTCGCAGGAAGTCGTATATGGCGCCGTCGTACTTGGCCGTGTGGAGGAACGCCTCGAGGGCGAGCTGCATCCGCGTCTTCCTGGAGATGCCGCCGGTCGCCCGCAACTCCTCAAGGACCTCGCCGTAGCGCGCGGGGCTCGTAATGACCGCCACGCCATCTGAATTCTTTGCCGCCGACCTGATCATGGTTGGCCCGCCGATATCGATATTCTCAATAGCATCCTCGAGAGAGACACCGGGCTTCGCGACCGTCGCCTCAAATGGGTAGAGGTTTACAACAACCAGGTCTATTGGTTTGATCCCAAGCTTTGCGAGCTGCTCCTCATGCTCGGCCTTGCCCCTGATGGCCAGTATACCAGCGTGAATCGCAGGGTGCAGGGTCTTCACGCGGCCGTCCAGTACCTCGGGGAATCCCGTCACCTCATCCACGCGAATGGCGGGTACGCCGGCATCCCGCAGGGCCTTGAACGTGCCGCCTGTTGAGATGATCTCACACCCGAGCTCTACAAGCCCTTTGGCGAAATCAATAACGCCCGTCTTGTCGGATACACTTATAAGAGCCCTCCCGACCTTGATGACATCAACCGCGGTGGGGTTTGAACCTCCCATTTCCACTTCACTCCCCGTCCCATGTTATCTGGCTTTTATATTTTCCTGCAAGATCCTGACCCGCCCGCCCTCAATCACGAGCCGTCCCTCCGCGAAGAGCTGGATCGCGCGCGGGTATAGTATGTGCTCCTGTTCGAGGATTCTGGCGGAGAGAGTTTCCTCGGTATCGTCCTCGAGGACGGGCACCGCCGCTTGGAGGATGATAGGCCCCGTGTCAACGCCCTCATCAACAAAGTGAACCGTGCAGCCTGACACCTTGACCCCGCGCGCAAGGGCCTGTGCCTGCGCATGCGTGCCCGGGAAGGATGGCAATAGCGCCGGGTGAATGTTCATCAGCCTCCCGAAGAAATGCCTGACGAAGCCGGGCGACAGCACCAGCATGTAGCCTGCGAGGACCACCAGGTCAACGTTGCGGCTCTCAAGCTCGGACTTCAAGGCCTCATCGTAAGCCTCGCGCCCGGGATAATTTCGCGGGTTCAGGTAAAGGGCCTCGATGCCGTGATTTCTGGCCCGCTCGAGGGCGGGGGCGTTCTTCTTGTTGCTGATTACAATGGCGATTTCGGCCGCGAGATCGCCCCGCTCGATTGCGTCGATAATCGACTGCAGGTTAGTGCCCCGCCCGGACACCAGCACTCCAAGCCTCAACCGTCGCATGCCCACTCGCATGCTCACCATATCCACCTCCAACCACTAACTCCAACCACTGAACCCTATCTCCACGCCCTTCGGGCCCTCTTCGACCCGGCCTATGATATACGCCGCGTGCCCCATGCGGGCCAGGGCCTCTACGACTCCGTCCGCGGATTCAGAGTCCACTATCACCGCCATGCCGATCCCAAGATTGTAGGTCTTTACCATCTCGTCGCCGGAGATGCTGCCCGCCCTCTGAATCAGGTCGAATATGGGGTGGACGGGCCAGGTGCCCCACTTTATCCTGGCGCGGGTTCCCTCGGCCATCGCCCTCGGCAGGTTTTCCGGCAGCCCGCCGCCGCTGATGTTGGCGACCCCGCGAAGCTCGAAATCCCGCTTGAGCTGCAAGATCGGCTTGGCATATATCAGGGTCGGTGTGAGGAGTTCCTCGCCCAGGGTCTTGGCGCGCCCGTCGACCGTCCCCAGCTCAGGAAGCTCGTCGAACACGCTATAGCCGGCCACATCGAAGAGGACCTTTCGCGTCAGGGAAAACCCGCTGCTCTGCAGGCCGCTGGAGGCTATACCGACAATTACATCGCCCGGCGCGACCTTCGACCCGTCTATAAGTTCATCCCGTTCGACCACGCCCACGGCAAAACCCGCCAGGTCGTACTCGCCCTCGGGGTAAAACCCGGGCATCTCAGCGGTCTCACCACCAATGAGCGCGCAGCCCGCCTGGCGGCAGCCCTCCGCGACCCCCTTTACGACATCTTCGGCCTGCGCAGGGTCCAGCTTCCCACAGGCGAAATAATCCAGGAAGAACAGCGGCTCCGCCCCATGGCAGATTATATCGTTTACGCAGTAAGCCACAACATCAATGCCGACCGTATCGTGCTTATTCATCATAAAGGCGATCTTGAGCTTCGTCCCGACGCCGTCAGTCCCCGAGACAAGCACGGGGTTCCGAAGAGCTCCCGGTCCCGATACCTTGAGAGCGAATCCTCCGCCGAACCCACCTATGTCGCCGGTGACCTCAGGCCTGAATGTGGACCGCGCCAACCCTCTGATGCGGCGCACCACCTCATAGCCCGCCTCGATGTCCACCCCCGCAGCCTTGTAGCTCAGAGGCTCCCCCTTGCTTTCCTCACTTTTGCGCCTCAATTCCAAATCCTACTCACCCCCATCGGCTCGCCATGGTAACTCACCCTGTGGTAACACGTGACCGGGGCAAACCGGCAAGAATGTTGGCACATGCTTACGTGCTTTTGCTGCAGCGTTCCAGCACATGTTTATGCCCTGCCCCGGCATCCGGCAACTCGACCGGGTACCTCCCATCGAGGCATGCCAGGCACAATTCGCCCCCAAGGGGCCCCATTGCCTCGATGAGCCCCTCGAGGCTCAGGTAGCAAAGGCTGTCGGCCCGCAGGTGTTCCCTGATCTCGTCGATTGTATGGTTCGAGGCGATCAGCTCGCCGCGGGCCGATGTATCTATCCCGTAGTAGCAAGGGTAACGGACCGGCGGAGAGGCGACATACATGTGAACCTCCCTGGCCCCCGCGGACCTTAACATCTCGATGGTTTTCACGCTGGTGGTGCCGCGGACTATAGAATCATCTATCATGACCACGCGCTTGCCTGCCACCAGGTCCGCAATGGGGTTCAGCTTTATCCTGACCCCGAGCTCCCGCATGGTCTGGCTCGGCTGGATGAAAGTCCTGCCAACATACCGGTTTTTCGTCAGCCCCGTATCATAGGGGATGCCCAATGCCTCTGCAAACCCGATCGCCGCCGAGATGCCCGAATCCGGTGCCGCTATAACCATATCCGCCTCCACCGGGTATTCGTGGGCCAGGGCCTGACCCATGCGCTTGCGGGCGAGGTGCACGTTCACCCCGTCTATCTCGCTATCCGGCCGGGCGAAGTATATAAATTCAAAAACGCACACCGCCCTCCTGCGGGCAGGCACGGCCTGCGAAAACCTGACCCCGCCCCCGTCGATGGTCACCATCTCACCCGGCCCGACGTGGCGTATGAGGCGAGCCCCTACGGTATCGAGCCCGCACGTCTCGGATGATATGAAATAGGCGTCTTGTGACTCGCCGAGACAAAGCGGGCGAATGGCATGAGGATCCCGCATGGCCATGAGCTTGTCGCCCGCCAGCACAATTATAGAGTAGGCCCCCTGGAGCCGGCGTGCCGCACCCCTGACGGCCTCCTCGACATCCTGAGCCTCTGATCGTGCCACGAGGTGCAGGACGACCTCCGTGTCAAGGGTGGATTGAAAAACGCTCCCCTCGGCCTCGAGCTCTTTGAAAAGGTCCAGCGTGTTTACAAGGTTCCCGTTGTGGGCGATGGCGACCGGGCCATACTTGCACCGGCCGAGAAGCGGCTGGGCGTTTTCCACGCGGCTCGAGCCCGTTGTCGAGTACCGGACATGCCCAACAGAGATATGGCCCCCGAGGCCGCTCAGGACCTCATCGGGGAAGACCTTCGCTACGAGCCCCATCTCCTTGTGGATGACGACCGACCTGCCGTCCGATGTAGCCATCCCGGCGCTCTCCTGCCCCCTGTGTTGCAATGCATATAGCCCCAGGTAGGTGAGGCTTGCCGCGTCGACACCGGGACTTTTACCATACACCCCGAAGACGCCGCATTCCTCCCTCGGCTTATCCGGGGTGCAATGAGCCATGCTCGGCCCCTCGCAACTCGCATACGCAGCCATGTCATCAACGTCTCCTCGTAACGCCTAATCCCAGAATCTTACCATGGCATCTCATCAGATGCTTCCGCTCTCGCCATCGGTCATGTGTCTCGCTATGCTCGTCCTCCACGCGCGCTCCAGTTCCCTCAGGCCGAGATCTATGAGACGCCGCATCTGGAAGCGGCCGGGTCCGGCCGGATCCGAATTCCCGGCACCCTCGACTACCCGCATTACCAGCCTGGCTCCACCGACCCTGCCTATAACCTCAAACGGGACCCCATGATGGCGAGCCAGCCCCTCCAGCTCCCCGAGGTTTTTCTCGGGCAGCGATACGACTATCCTCCCCTGGCTCTCGCTGAAGAGCAAGAAATCATGCCGCATGTCGGAGTCTCTAAGAGCGATGTGCGCCCCAACCCCGCCGGAGATGCAGCTCTCAGTCAGGGCCACCGCGAGCCCCCCCTCGGCGCAGTCGTGTGCCGAGCTCAATAGGCCGCGCCGCGCAGCATCGCGGCAGCACGCCTGGACGCGGCTCTCCGCTTCGAGGTCGAGCCTGGGGGGCCTACCCGCGACAACCCCGTGAATCACCTTGAGATAATCGCTCCCGCCCATATCAGGGCCGGTTGCGCCCAGCAGCACGATGAGATCGCCTTCCGTCTTGAAGCCCTGCGTCACCGTTAACCCAACATCCGGCAGGAGGCCTGCCATGCCCACCACCGGCGTCGGGTAGATCGCCACGCCCTCCGCCTCATTGTAAAAGCTGACATTACCGCTGATGACTGGGATGCCCAGCTTGCGGCAGGCATCGGCCATGCCCTTGACGCTCTCCTGGAACTCCCAGAACATCTCGGGTTTCTCGGGGTTCCCAAAGTTGAGGCAATCGGTGATGGCGAGCGGCTCCGCGCCAACGCAGGCCAGGTTGCGGCTGGCCTCCGCGACGGCGATTGCAGCCCCCTGGTAGGGGTCGAGATAGCAGTACCGCCCCTGGCAGTCCACGGTCAGGGCGATGCCTACCTCGTGGCCAGGCGTCCCGAGCTCCTTCACGCGCAACACGGCCGCATCAGCGACACCCGGCACGATCGCCGTGTTTGTCCTCACCATGTAATCATACTGCTCATACACCCATTCCTTGCTGGCAATGCTCGGGGATGATATGAGCTCCATTAAGACCTCATCGTAATCCTGCGGCTCAGGGAGCGTGGCCGGGTCAAAGGCGTGAAGCTCGTCAATCCGGGCCGGCCTTCTCGCCTCGGGGTTGTAGACGGGCGCTTCGGCTAGGATCTTTGCCGGGATCTCCGCGACCACCTTGCCGTTCTCCTTGACCCGCATGAGCCCGTCGCCGGTCACATGGCCGACGACCACAGCATCCAGTCCCCACCTGGCAAATATCTCGCGCACCTTATCGACCTTATCCGGCTCCACCACCGCGACCATCCGTTCCTGGGACTCGGAGAGCATTATCTCGTACGGGGTCATCCCCTCCTCCCGCCTGGGAACCAGGGACAGCTCTATCTCCATCCCGGTACCCGCCCGGGCGGCCATCTCCACCGTGGAGCTCGTGAGCCCGGCCGCACCCATGTCCTGGATGCCGACTACGTAGCCGCTCCTGATGATTTCGAGACACGCCTCAACCAGGAGCTTCTCCGTAAATGGGTCGCCCACCTGCACGGCCGGCCGGCGCTCCTCCGATCTCTCGTCCAACTCGACTGAGGCAAACGTTGCGCCGTGGATGCCATCACGCCCCGTCTTTGATCCTATGACCATCACGGCGTTCCCGACACCCGCAGCGACGCCCCTAGCGATCTCGCTCGTCTTCATAATCCCGACGCACATGACATTGACAAGCGGGTTTCGCGTATAAGGTTCCTCAAAGTATACCTCCCCCGCCACGGTCGGGACGCCTATGCAGTTGCCGTAGCCCGCTATACCCGACACGACGCCATCGAAAAGATACTTTACTTTATCATTGCTTAAATCCCCAAACCTCAGGGAATCCAGGAGGGCCACCGGCCGGGCGCCCATGGTAAATATATCGCGCAGTATCCCGCCGATCCCCGTAGCGGCCCCCTGGTAAGGCTCGATGGCCGATGGATGGTTGTGGCTCTCCATCTTCATTACGAGGGCCATGCCACCCCCTATATCCACGATGCCGGCGTTTTCCCCGGGTCCCTGGAGGACCCTCTCGCTCTTCGTGGGGAACAGCTTCAGCGTAGATTTCGAATGCTTGTAACCGCAGTGCTCCGACCACATCGCGCTAAACATGCCTAACTCGGTATAGGTCGGCTCTCTGCCCATGATCTCCACTATTCTTTCATATTCATGATCCTTTAGTCCCATCTCACGCCAGGGCGCATCCTGCATCACAGCCGCCCCCTTGTGACCAGTGTTTGAGAAGCGATGCAAAAACGAAACGGCCGTCCTCCCCGCCCAGGACCCGCTCGACGCACCGCTCGGGGTGTGGCATCATGCCAAGCACATTCCCCTCGCGGTTTATGATCCCGGCTATATTATCGCACGACCCGTTGGGGTTGGCCTCGTCCGTCACGGCGCCATGGGAATCGCAGTACCTGAAGACCACCTGCTTGTTTGCGTTGAGCTCGCGAAGCCCCTCGGGATCTATATAGTAATTCCCCTCGCCGTGAGCTATGGGTACCGCCAGAACTTGCCCGGGCGTGCACGCCCCCGTAAACGGGGTCCCGGCGTTTTCAACACGGAGGTGTATAGTCTTGCATATGAACTTGAGGTTCCGGTTTCGCATCATGGCACCGGGCAGGAGCCCCGCCTCCAGCAGTATCTGAAAGCCATTGCAGATTCCCAGGACGAGGCCGCCCCGCTCCGCGAACTTCGTTACGGCCTCCATGACAGGCGAAAAGCGCGCGACCGCGCCCGCGCGGAGGTAATCTCCATAAGAGAACCCCCCCGGCAGGATGATGCAATCGAAGCCCGAAACATCGCGCGCCGCATGCCAGATATACTCCGCCTCCATGCCCATGACCTGCGCCGCATGGTAACAATCATGATCGCAGTTTGAGCCAGGGAATATCACAACCCCTACCTTCATCTTCTTCATGCTCTTCATGTCCATGCCGCTACCCCCGCTCATCGCGCCACCCCCGTGGCGCACGGCGCACCCGATGTCCCCGGCGTACCAGCCATGGCTGCCATCGCATCGCACGGCTCTATATCAACAGCGAAATTCTCGATGACCGGGTTTGCCAGGAGCCGCCGGCACATCTCCTCGACCCTGGCGCGCGCCCCGGGGGCGTCCTCCGCCTCAAGCGCGATCTCCATATACTTTCCAACGCGGACCTCCCTGACTTCCTTGTAACCAAGCCTATCCAGGGAACCCTCCAGTACCTTTCCCTGCGGGTCAAGAATCCCATTCTTCAGGGTCACGCGGACCCTGGCTTTCCACAACATATCCCTATACCCCCCGATGTGTAACGCTTACGACATGGTCCCCGGCCCTTCCACTCGTCTTAGGACTTCCTGGTAGGCATCCTCAACCCCGCCGAGATCCCTGCGGAATCTGTCCTTATCCAGCTTTTCACGGGTCGACATATCCCAGAGCCTGCACGTATCCGGCGAGATCTCGTCGGCAAGGTATACCTCGCCGTCACGCCGCCCGAATTCGAGCT
Source organism: Bacillota bacterium (assembly GCA_012839815.1). Lineage (GTDB taxonomy): Bacteria > Bacillota > SHA-98 > Ch115 > JABLXJ01 > JABLXL01. The sequence continues at coordinate 13,796 of DUMQ01000150.1, forward strand.
TGAAATCAACCAGCTCGAGCTGCCTCGCAGCGAAAAAGTTCTTGAGATGGCGGTTTATGGCGAAGGAAAGCTCGACTATGCGGAGGAGCTCATCGTCGCTCGCCAGCTTCATGGCTTTCACATGATACTGGTTGATCATGGGATCTCCGAGCTCATCCGACTTATAATAGAACTCGAGCACAGGCTCATCCAGCGCCCGTCCCTCCTCGATGCCAAGACGCTTGGAGAGGCTGCCCGCCACAATATTGCGCATAACGACCTCGACCGGGATAATCTCAACCTTTAGGGCTAGCATATCCACAGGGCTCAAAAGCTCCTTGAAGTGTGTTGGTATGCCCTTCTCCTCCAGGTATTTGAAGAGCACAGCCGATATCCTGGCATTCACCGCGCCCTTGCCCGATATCGTGCCCTTCTTCTTGCCGTCGAAGGCTGTTGCGGCATCCTTGAACTCGAATATTACAAGCCCCGGGTCATCCGTTGCAAACGCTATCTTGGCTTTTCCCTCGTGGAGCCGATCCCTTTTCTCCATGATGCCTTCTCCTTCCCTTTCCTTCCGCTCTTGCTCCTGTCTAAGTTAGTGCCCAAAAACATCCAAACCTTTCGCAGGTAACAGCTACCAGTGCGGCATAGTGAGTGCCGCACAGTGGCCGGGGTGTCTCGCATCTCTCCGCCAGGCGGCCTTGATCTCCGGCCCAATAGCCCTCGGCCGGAGATTACGGAGCGGCCTGCTCGACTAAGTGTAGGTTCCTTAATTCGTGCCAGTTTACCAGCACGTCCCGGGGTTGCCGGTGCTTGCGTGACGGGGCCTTTTGAAATTTGGCAGGGCCCTCACGCCAAATTTCA
>DUMQ01000151.1 GCA_012839815.1 Bacillota bacterium
GCCAAATTTCAACGGAGGCGCGCCGCAAGCGCGCCGTCCCCGGAACGCAAGCACCGGCAACCCCTGGGACGTGCTGGTAAACTGGCACAAATCAAGGAACCTACACCTAGTCGAGCAGGCCGCTCCTTAATCCCCGGCCGAGGGCCGTTGGGCCGGAGATCAAGGCCGCCGGGCGGAGAGATGCGAGACACCCTATGCGAGTGCCAAAAAGGGCAGAGATTTTTGCGCATTAACTTAATCAGTATCCGCCTATCTTAAGGGGGAAAGGACAGTGCGGGGGGTTGAACGTGAAAGTGGCATAGTGCTGGAGACCAAGGGCAGGACTGTAATCCTGCTCACAAGGAATGGGGAATTCCGGCGGGCAGCGATTGCAGGTAGGGTCCCGGACATTGGCGAGGAGATCGCTATACCGAGGAGCGAGATCTATGCTCATGCTCGCGACGCCATATTCAGGTGGCCGGCATTCAGGGTTGCTGCAGTGGCGGTAGTGGCCCTTGTCGCATTTATTCTATCTAGAACCTTAGGCCATGATCTACAGGGCTGGTTCAAATCCAGGGGAACCGTTCAAGCGCCTCCGGCTATAGTGGCATATGTGAGCGTGGATATCAATCCCAGCGTTGAGCTTGCTCTCGACGCTTCTACAGTTGTGGTCAGGACGAGGAGCTTCAATAAAGATGGAGAGAAGCTCCTGGCCGCCGCAAACGTAGTCGGGAAAAAGGCTACAGAGGCCGTTGAGGTGCTCACGGAGAAGGCCATAGATGAGCACTTTATAGATAACCGGTCACCCGGGGGTATCATACTCCTTGCAGTAACGCCTTCAGGAGGGGCAAACCTCGATGACCTCGGAGAGGAGCTCAGACGCTCAGCCGGCCTCGTTCTGGCGAGACGTGGGGTGCAGGTCGCATCTATCGAGGCCCTGACCGTGGACAAGGCCTGCCGTGATGAAGCTGCCCGCAAGGGACTCTCGGCCGGCCGTTTTGCGCTGGTGGAGAAGGCCAGGGAGGCAGGGCTCCGCATCGGTATCGAGGATGTGAGAGGGGGCAGGATCGGGGATGTGATGGCACATGCCGGCGTCAATCTTCATGACCTCCTGGCCGCCTCAAAGAGTGCATTTGTTGCGCTTCACGACGAGGGGAAACCGGGAGGGGTTATGCATAGCCCGGCAGGGCCGCGCCCGCCCGAGGTCGCCATATTCATGAAGACGAGGACCAGCGTTGCCGGGGTTCCAAAGGATCCCGTCGCCGGCGGCATAAAGGGCATGAAGGGCGCGCCGGCCATAAAGGACGCACCGGCTATAAAGGGCGCACGGGCCGCTCCCGGAAGCGAAGCCGGAGTGGAGATTGGCCGGATGGCGGGCCCGTCTCCGGCAAAGGAGATGAGGCTTACGCTATCCGGGCTCAAGACGCCCCCGCCCCTTGGACGCACCAACCAGCCAGCTGCGGTCGTTCATCCGGACCCGGCGTCTACGGAGATAGATAGGAAGCCCGGGTCTACCGGCGTCGCGGGCCTCAGCCTGACCGGAGGGAAGCCCGGCTCAGGGCCAGGGCAGGGGGCGGGTCAGGAGCAGCAGCCGGGCGATTCACCTGCCCATACTGTAACACTGGCGAGCGCCCCTGGTGCCATCGGCATTGGCGCTACCAAGGGGGCAAGGATGGGTGTGACACCGGGCCAGGCCGAGATGGTGGAGAGAGCTGAGAAGGATCTCCAGGCCGAGGCAGGGCCGGAGAGTGACGTTTTACCCGGGGGGGAGAGCAAGGGCCTTAAGGTCTCGGATCTCACCTTGTCCAAGGCAGCCGGGATGTCTATAAAGGATAACAACAACCAGGATAAAGGCGAGGATAACGATAAAGATAAAGGTAAGGATCAGGCTGATAAGGCCAAAGATAAGAATGAGAGCAAGGATGAGAGTAAGGATAAGGTTGAAGGCGATAAAGATAAGGTGAAACCTGAGTGAGGGTTGACGAATTCGACTATTATCTTCCACCGGAGCTTATCGCGCAAGAGCCCGTCGAGCCAAGGGACAGATGCCGCCTGATGGTCTTGAGACGTCATGATGGGACCATCGAACACAGGGAATTCAAAGATATCGTGGACTACCTGCGTGCGGGGGATGTGCTTGTCTTGAATAACACACGTGTGATCCGCGCCCGGCTGTCCGGCCGTCGTAAGGATACAGGGGGCAAGCTCGAGATTTTGCTCCTGCGCGAGATTGGAGATGACCAATGGGAGGTGCTGGTAAAGCCCGGGCGGAGGGCCCGTGTCGGGTCATTTGTTTCCGTCGGCGATGGCACGCTTGATGGCGAGATTCTGGACAAGACTGCAACAGGCGGACGGCGCATTAGATTCACCTCCCATTCAGGCGAAGATGTAGGCGAGGTTCTGAGGCGTTGCGGCATGGTCCCATTGCCGCCCTACATCAAGAAGGAAGTGAAGGATGAGGAGAGCTACCAGACGATTTACGCGGAACTGGAGGGATCCGTTGCGGCGCCGACAGCAGGGCTTCATTTTACCAGGGAACTGCTGGATGACATTGAAGCGCTCGGCGTGAAGGTCGTAAAGATAACCCTTCATGTAGGGATCGGGACCTTCCGGCCTATCAAGGTCGCCAACGTTGAGGAGCATACGATGCACGAGGAGTGCTATGAAGTCCCCCCGGAGGCCGCAGGTGTGATAAATGAGGCTAGGAGCGCCGGGGGACGCGTGGTGGCTGTGGGGACGACGAGCGTCAGGACTCTCGAAACCGTTGCGGATCCGTCAGGACGCATACATCCCGGGCACGGATGGACGAATATCTTTATATACCCGGGATATAATTTTAAGGCTGTGGACGCCCTGGTCACGAATTTCCATCTTCCGAAATCAACCCTTATTATGCTGGTTGCGGCTTTTTGTGGCAAAGAAAATATAATGCGGGCATATAAGATCGCCGTGGACGAACGTTATCGCTTTTTTAGCTTCGGTGACGCGATGTTGATAATATAAAAGTCATATAAAACTCAGAGACTGATTCGAGGGCGAGGTATGTAGGGTTATCGGAATGGAATACGAGATGGAATTCAGGCTCAAGAAGCGAGATGAAAACACCGGTGCGCGGGCCGGCGAGCTTCAAACCCCTCACGGCCTGGTTCAGACACCGGTTTTTATGCCCGTGGGGACGCAGGGAACCGTGAAAGGGATGAGCCCGGAGGAGCTAAAGGAAATAGGTGCTGAGATAATTCTCGGCAATACATACCACCTTTACCTCCGGCCAGGACACGAGATTATCAGGGAAGCTGGAGGCCTCCACCGGTTTATGCACTGGGATCGGTCGATTTTAACTGATAGCGGTGGTTTTCAGGTTTTTAGCCTCGCTGACCTGAGGGAGATAAGCGAGGAGGGGGTGACCTTCAAATCACACATTGATGGTTCGTTTCACTTCCTGTCACCCGAGAAGTCGATAGAGATACAAAATGCCCTCGGGGCCGATATAATAATGGCATTTGATGAATGCGCCCCCTACCCGTGTGATTATGAATATGCAAAGAGGTCAGTGGAACTCACTGCAAGGTGGGCGCGTCGTTGCAGGGCGCGGCATCAGCGAAGGGACCAGGCGTTATTCGGGATAGTTCAGGGAGGGGTTTACCCGGATCTCAGGCAAAAGAGCGCGGTGGATCTGGTTGACCTGGACTTTCCCGGGTACGCAATAGGGGGGTTGAGCGTAGGCGAGCCCAAGCACCTTATGTTTGAAATTCTCGAGGCGACCATCAAGCACCTGCCTGAATCAAAGCCGCGGTACCTGATGGGTGTTGGCTCCCCCGAAGACCTTATATACGGTGCCGCACTTGGAGTGGATATGTTTGATTGCGTGCTCCCGACGCGGATAGCCCGGCATGGGTCCGTTTTTACACATCGAGGCAGGCTGATCATAAGGGACAGCCAGTATATGAGGGATTTCGGGCCTCTTGACCCGGACTGCGATTGTTATGTCTGTAGGAACTATTCCCGTGCGTATATCCGCCACCTGATCAAAGCAAAGGAGATCCTGGGCCTGCGGCTCACTACCTATCACAATCTCTACTTCCTGGCAGAGCTCATGCGGGGCATCAGGCGCTCCATAATGGAAGGGAGCTTCCGGGATTTTAAGCAGGAATTCCTGGCCTCTTGTGGAACTGATAATAATGAGGATAATGAGGGTGATAACGAAGGGGGAGCATGTGAGTGAATCAACAAGGATCAGCGATTGCAGCGCTTCTTCCATTTGTGTTCATGTTTGCCATATTCTATTTCCTGTTGATCCGGCCTCAACAGATACAACAGAAGAAGCGCAAGGAGATGCTGGCTAATCTGCGTAAGGGCAATCAGGTTATCACTGTAGGCGGCATTTACGGGGAGATAGTTGATGTTAAAGATGATGCCCTGATGCTCAAGATAGCGGATAAGGTTACGATCCGGACGACCAGGGCCGCCGTAGGCACCGTTCTCGGGAAGGAGAATTAGAGCAGCTTATATCGGTCGGCGCGTCCCCTCTTCGCCCGGCGGAC
>DUMQ01000152.1 GCA_012839815.1 Bacillota bacterium
AGGATACTTACCAACTCGACGCGTAAGTGGCAACCAACTTACCACCTCAACGCGCGGAGCGGTAAGAAATTTATCAGCTCAACGCTCAGGTGGCAAATAACTTGCCACCCCGGCGTGCGAAGTGGCAAAAGACTTACCACCGACGCCGTGAGAATCCAACCCGTTCGACCCTGAATGGAACGCCTATAAATAAAGTAAGAATAGAAACCCTTGTGCCCCACAATCGTTACACGCACCCTGCGGCTCCGGTATAATTGGGACTCCGGTATAATTAGGGCTTGCAGAAGATAAAATGGTAAGGTAGAATAAATATGGTATTCAATCCCAGCTTCATGCCGGGTCACTGCGGCTTTCTGACGGTTTGTCCCAGGCTTGCGGGGCCCGGCATAAGCCATATGGCGCCATCCACATGCAGCTACCGGGCAGGTTTGTCCAGATGGGGCTCGGGAACCTCACAGAGGAGGAGGGTCTCGAGGCTGTCTTGAACTATAGCCTCATAACACCAGGCAGGAGATCATAGAGAACCTCGAGCTCGATTACACTGACCGGCAGGCCGAGGGGAAGCTCCAGATGCTGGTCAAGGGGGACTCAATAGCCGAGGGGAGCACGAGCCTGAGGTATCGCGGGATTAGGGACGATATATTCTACAAGGTATTCAGGTACAAGTATGAGGAGGAGATATAGAGAATCTCCCCCTCGAGGACGCCCTTGCCGGGGAAAGGAAGAAACAGAAGAAAGAGATAGAGAAGAGAAGTTAAAGCAGGAGCTTGGGAGGGTAAGGAGCCTATATGGGTATCTGGGTATCACCAGCTCATATCCTTGAGTTCTATAGCTGCCCGGCATCATCATTCCGCGCCCACCCCATCGCGCGTTCCACTGCGCGCCGCCAGCCGCGATAGAGCTCATCCCTGCGCTCCGCCGCCATGACCGGCTCAAAGCGCGCCCCCAGCCTCCACTTGCTCGCTATCTCATCCCGGTCCCGCCAGAACCCGACCGCGAGGCCCGCCAGGTACGCTGCCCCCAGCGCAGTCGTCTCGGTTACAGCCGGCCTCTCGACCCGGGCCCCCAGGATATCCGCCTGGAATTGCGCGAGGAAATCATTCTGAATGGCCCCGCCGTCAACGCGCAAGCTTGACAGGCGGACGCCGGCCTCGTCAGCCATGGCCGAAACAACATCACAGGTCTGGTAAGCGATCGACTCGAGCGCCGCCCGCACGATATGGTCGCGGGAGGTTCCGCGCGTGATCCCGACGATCGCGCCGCGGGCATACATATCCCAATAGGGAGCGCCGAGCCCGACAAACGCGGGCACGACATATACCCCGCTTGTATCTGGTACCCGCCTCGCGCAATCCTCTGATTCCGCCGCCGACCTGATGATACCCAGCTGGTCCCTGAGCCACTGGATCGCCGCACCGCCGATGAATATGCTTCCTTCAAGGGCGTACTCGACCCTCCCGTCCACTCCCCACGCAATGGTGGCGATAAGCCCCTTCTTCGAGCGGACCGGCTCGGAGCCCGTATTCATCAATATAAAACAGCCGGTGCCATAAGTAGCTTTTGTGGCGCCCGGGTCAAAGCATGCCTGGCCAAAGAGCGCAGCCTGCTGGTCTCCGGCCACCCCTGCGATGGGAATCTCCACGCCAAATACCTCCGCCCGCGTGAGACCGTAGATACCGCTTGATGGCAAAACCCGTGGCAATATGGCCCTGGGTATACCGAGCATCTCAAGCAACTCGTCATCCCATTCGAGCGATTTGATATTGAACATCATCGTCCTCGAGGCGTTGGAATAGTCTGTCGCGTGGAGTCTTCCACCTGTCAGGTGCCACAGGAGCCACGAATCCACGGTCCCAAACGCTATATCCCCCTGCTCGGCGCGCTTCCTGAGCCCGGTGACCTCATCCAGCAACCACCTGACCTTTGTGCCTGAAAAATAGGCATCAGGGACGAGGCCGGTTTTCTCGCGAATCTCATCCCCATGCCCACCCCTTACCAGCTCATCGCATATCGGGGCGGTCCTGCGGCACTGCCACACGATGGCGTTGTAGACGGGGTCGCCCGTGGCCCTATCCCACAGGATCGTCGTTTCGCGTTGGTTCGTGATCCCTATCGCGGCTATGTCCCGGGGATCGACCCCTGATTCCCTGATGGCCCTCCGCGCGGAGTCGAGCTGTGAATCGAGGATGTCCAGGGGCCTGTGCTCAACCCACCCGGGCCTGGGGTAGACCTGTTCGAATTCCCTGGCCGCCATCCCGGCGACCCGGCCGTCCGCATCAAACAGGATCGCCCGCGAGCTCGTAGTGCCCTGATCCAGGGCCATGATGTACCTTGCCATACCCGGTACCCGCCCTCCTTACTTCAATTCCTTTCCTTCATTAATCTCTAAACCTCTAATCAAATCTCTAATCAAATCTCTAACCCCACTCCTTCATTCCTTCATCTCTCTTCTTTATCCTTATCCTTCGAGCCTTTATCCTCAAGTCCTTTACCTTTATCAAAGTAGGCAAGTTCACCCCTGACCGGGGTAGACCCTCATGCCGCATAGGCGGCACCACCAGAGAATGAAAATGGCTCTAGCTGGGATGATGTTTATTTTCGGGGGTAGACTCTCATGCCGCGGTGTGGCGCCACAGGTAATGAAAATATGGTCTGGGAATAACTGGGCAATTTTCAGGATAGACCCCCATGCGCTGGCGCGGCGCCACAGAGAATGAAAATGTATCTGGAGACAACTGGGGCATTTTCGGGGTAAATTGCCAGGAATATTGGTAGGTTGGGCGCGCGGTCTGCCAAGGAAGCCCTAGGTGTAGGTTCCTTAATTCATGTCAGTTTACCAGCACGTCCCATGGGTTGCCGGTGCTTGCGTGACGGGGCCTTTTGAAATTTGGCAAGGCCCTCGCGCCAAATTTCAACGGAGGCGCGCCGCAAGCGCGCCGTCCCCGGAACGCAACACCGGCAACCCCTGGAAAAACGTCAGTAAT
>DUMQ01000153.1 GCA_012839815.1 Bacillota bacterium
CCCGCGGAGGGGCCTTACCGCAGATTCTGTTGAAAAAACACACCGCCGGTCCACTGCAAATCCATACCTTTCTTGTTTGGCAAGCCCTGTTCCCAACCCCAAACTCACCCCCGGATAGTAAGGGGGCAGGCGTGTCTCATCACGTCATAAATCGCCGCGTCTCCGTCATGGCGCGTTAAAGCACCGTGAGCGGATTCATTGGATAAACTAGCCAATATATTTCGATAACATCTGATAAAATCCTCCTCGTTTCGGCAAAAATATGAGGTAGTATGCAAACCTATCTCCAACTTTCATGTGGTCCCGGCATTATATGGGCCGCATAGAAATAGGCCATGGGTGAGGGCGATTCGGGAGCTTTTGAGTGGGAAGGAGGCTATGATCTGACATAAAGAGCAGCGGGGGCTACTTCGTTTCGAGGAACCAATCTGGTGATAGCTATGGCCTGCAGGATTGCGGCATGCTAAGACCGTAGCGCCGGGGCCGCAGCAGGCGAGCTACCTTGTAGAGCTCGCCTGGTCTAGGCTTCCCGCGAGAGGCTCAGCGAATCTGCATCCTTCGTATCGTGTGACCGGGCCCCCGATAAGAAAGCCAACCTCAAATCAAGGGGAAGGCTGCCCCACTTTTCTTGACATGTACCTTGTGGATAACCCCTCCAGGGTTACCCACAGGGTCCACAGATGCTTGGACAACGCTGCGCGTTGACCACATATCCACAGCCCCCACGACGACCATTCGATTAAGTTTCTCGGGGGTCTCTCGGGGCCATGATCATAACATACGAGGGAGGGTGGGGCTCTGAAAGTTTGAACGAATTCCAGTGAGCCCTATAATATCCCCCCAAAAAATTTCTGAAAATCGCCTCCTATATGGCCGATATTAGCTGGAGAGGAGCGGTATATATTGGCGGAAGGGGAGGGTTAGGTATTGGAACATTTTCTAAGGCCGGATAGGCCATTCCGCATTGGGCGCGCGATAGCCAGAGGTCGGGGTGGGCGGCTTTGCGCGTGCCGCCAGGAAATTGGGAATGGGGAGGGGGTAGGCAATTAGGTTTCTGGCAGCAGGAGCAACGCTCTCGGGATAGAATGATACCTCTGGGAGGAGCATTATGGCATGTGGCCAGAGTTTAGTTTCCTCTCTTTACCGGCTAGCGAGGCTGGCGGATGACGTATCAACCCTAGCGAGCGGGAACTCTAGGAAGATAGCGGGGGTGAAGAATAATAGGTAAGCCCAAAGTAAGTGAGCAAGGGGCAGCCGCATGATTCATCTTCGATACACTAATAGGAGCCCACGAGAATTGGCGCGAAACGATAAGGGCCCTTTGCGAGATTCCTAACGCGCCCCGAATTCCTCCCTGACGATCAAGGCATTGAGTGCGAATTTGCCCTAGCTAAACTTTTGTGGAGGTACAGACGTTGCCAAACTTGCTCCCTCGACCTCAATCATGCGTACCCGCTCCTATATGATGATTGCTTGACTTTCTGCTCCTGAGAAGAGGATTTCCACAAAAAGGGAAGCAGGGGGCTATTAAATTTCTTGAGATGCAAACTGCTGTTAATCGAGGTGGGTATACTTACATGATCCTCTACACACCACGAGGCCTCAAAATCCGGCTGCCAATTCCCTATGTATTTGCGCTTATAAAGCGTCTTTACCCGGAACGTAGTGCGTACCAGGTGCTTACTACGGCTGAAGCGGTTGATGAGATCCCATCCTTTCTCTGCAATGTTGCCCTGCTGACGGCCTTGTTTACCAAGGCCTCCTTCTGGGGGACGATATCGGCTTCCACGATTGCTGTATTGCTGGGGAAAGTTATTATCTGGAATGGTCTTTTTCTGATTCCTGGGCTACCTACGATGGCGTTAATTTGGTCCTATCTCCCACCGTCGTTTTTGCGTATGCCGTTTATTGCCATTTTAGGGTTTGTGCTGGCAGGGTGGACAGGGCTGTGGGCGGTATTACTGGCCTATTTAATGGTCACAGTGTTAGGGGAAGCAGCAAGTCTTCTCTTTGGAAAGCTACGCTCCAAACCCGGGTTTATTGTGACTGAATCGGAGATGTGCTTCTTTGATGCTTATAATCTTCATGCGTCCGCGGTAGGTGCCATAACAAAGAACGTAGGAGTCAGTGACGAAGAGCTCGAGGAAAGCAACTGGATCCTGCCGTTCATGGAGTATATAGGTGGCCTATCGGACCAAGTACGGCAGATGATGGGGGTAGAAAAGGAGGGGGAGAGTGACGGATGAAAATGAAGCGAATTCCTCCGTGGCTCAGATGGATTCTTGTAATTCCCGTGAGTATGATCGCAGGTTTTATTTTCAAATTACTTTGGCATTTTGGCCTTGATATGAGCCCCGTCACGCCACCGTGGGTTTTTAGAGAGTTCACGGCTGAGATGGGTGCTGTGGCAGTATTGGTGATAGTAGGAGCCTATATGGCTCCTCATCATCGTCTTTGTGTGGCTTGTTTTTTGGGTGGGACGGTTATCCTTCTGTCTGCGATTGCTTTGGGTGTAACACCTGTTATAGGTATAACCGTAAATGAACTGGTGGTTATTTTGGGTGGAGTGGCGGGGGCCATTACCGGTGTAATCCAGGTTCGCTACAGGCTTCCAGAAGGTGTGAATAATACTTTGGATCTAAAGAAAGACTCTTCTCAATGATTACGATTATAAGCTTGCGAGCGTAGTAATGGTTAGTCAATTTGCTAGGGAGACCATTAGTCTCATGTTTTGGCTGGCACTTGTCAGTAAGGTTCACAGTTGGGAGTGCTGATAATTGGAGGGATGAAAGTGGTTGTATTCGGTAATCTAAAAGTGACCCACCTAAGGGGTAAACGGCCATGAAAAAGGGGACCACCCCCAGCAAATCGAATCCTGCTGCTATACATTGTTAAGTTGGCAGCGGGAGGAATTCGAGGTGC